>CAYSTQ010000371.1:0-1502 GCA_964433855.1 uncultured Thermoproteales archaeon | reverse complement strand
TGCCACGGATGTGCCTCCAAGCGTTGAAGAGGCTGTGTGCAAGAATCTCCCTGCTTCAGCAGGGAGAGTGTCAAAGTTATCGCTACAGGTTTTTAATCGGCTAATTCCTAGCGAGTTTCGACAAAATTGAGGTTTAAGCCCTGATGCCGCATGGTAACGCTAATAAAGTATCTGTTAGCATAATGAAAGCCTGTCCACTACGCGATACCCTTAGCCCTCCAGCCGTATAGGTGACTGCAATGAATCCTCAGGGAAAACCGGTAGGCTGGCTAGCCCTGATAGTATTAACGTTGGTCTGGGGTACGACGTTCCCATTCATTAAAATAGCCGTTAACTCTATAGGGTTTGCATGGTACGTGGCGCTGCGGTTCAGCCTAGCCTCACTGATACTGGCCCCTATAGCGGTTCTTAAAAAGAGGCGGGAATTGCTGGATAGTGTCAAATATGGTGCTGTGCTCGGCATCCTGTTCTTCGGTGGTATAACCTTGCAGGGTCTTGGAATGGAGTACACGGCTGCTTCAAACGCGGGTTTCATAACAGGGCTCTCTGTAGTCATGGTTTACGCTATAGAAGTCCTTCTCGGCCGAGAGAAGCCCTCTATAAGGCTTTCAACAGCCGTATTGTTGTCCGTAGCAGGCCTATATCTTCTCTCGGCCTCGGACACTATTCACTTTAACATCGGCGACCTAATAGTTCTGGCAGGCGCCGTCTTCTGGGCCCTACAGGTAATAGCTGTCGGAACATATAGCAGACAGGCCAGTCTCATTCCACTGCTTTTCTACGAAGGCTTCTTCACCGCGTTGGGAGGCTTAACCCTAGCGGTCCCCACAGGCATCCCGGCAGCGTCCTCCCTTATGGCGGCAGCCTACGCTATCGCTTACCTAGCAGTTTTCTGCACCATAGTTGCCAACACCTTGCAGCTTTACGGTCAGAGGTTCGTGAAAAACGTTGATGCAGCCCTCATATATCTGCTGGAACCTGTATTCGCAGCCCTGTTCTCACACCTTATTCTGGGTGAGGAGATGGGTCTCAGACGGTTAGCCGGGGCGGCAGCAATAGTGGGGGCCATGGCGGTAAGCTCTACGCGGCAAACAAGTAAACATTAATTTTTATTTAAAGACAAAAAATTTTAATTTAAGAAGCTTCAACATTAATACTAGTGGTATTTATGTCAAGATCTATATTATACACGTGTCTGACGATTTTAACCATTCTCACCGGGCAGATAGCGTCGTGCAGACCTAACTATGTCGATATTACCGTGTATGAGAACGGCTTAGTGATGCTGACAGCAGACCTAATGATTAGGCTAGACGACCTTTTCGCAGGGGATCTAGCGGGAAGCTGTGAAGCACGTCTATCTATTTTTGCCTACAGGCAGGATGAACTACTAATAACGGGCCTAATCAAAGGGGGCTTAACGTCTTTACCTAATACTCCCTGGGACTTTGAAACAGTGGAGCTCTGTCTTGGCGAGGAAGTGTTAGGCGACCTGCAATTCA
>CAYSTQ010000370.1:0-1525 GCA_964433855.1 uncultured Thermoproteales archaeon | reverse complement strand
GTAGCGCACACCTGCTGGTAACGCCCTCGGATATCAAGGTGCGGTTCCTGTCCGTGAGGCCTGTTAACTTGGTTGACTACTACGACGTGGAGACATCCTTTATATCTCTAAAGCCCGGAGACGCTGTTAACCTAGTCGCCGGAGGTACCATATCTTTAGACTTCACGCTGGAAAACGACGTTTACCAGCCAGGCAATACCATAAACATAAGTCCAATGCTAAAAGACGAGTACGGGAACACCGTGGTGAGCGTTTCAGCCTCTGATGCGTGGACCCTGAAGCTATTAGATGAGGACGAATACGTGGTCGCGACGCAGACCATAGAAATCTCGAACTTCAGCGAGCCTATAGTGTTTACACTGCCCAGCGACCTCGCCTCAGGTAAATATAGCCTGCTCTTAGGGCTAGACACCGGCTCAGTCCAAGGTCTAATCAGCAAATCCGCATTAATCAAGGTGATAGCCGAGGAAACCGTCCAGCTTGACATAACACTAGAGCAGGCTGAGGTAAGCTCCGGTGTCGCCACCATCAGCATAAAGCTTTCCTCGCAAATTCTCTCCATACAGGGCGCCCAGTACGCAATCGATTCTACAAGTAGTCTAGTGAACGTGACAACCCCCTCGGATGGCCAGTTTGACTCCGGCTCAGAAGCTATAGTGCTGACCATAAATTCAGCTAGCCTAGAAGATGGAGCCCATACTATTTACGTAAGAGGAATCGTGGAAGGCGGCTATGTATCCGCATGGTTCACAATTAAGCTGAATGTTAGAACGCTTGGAAAGGGTTACAACCTCATAGCTCTTACAGCATCCCCGTTAACCAGTATGAAGGCGTCTGATTTGGCAAAAGCAATAGGATCCAGCCTTAACTGCATATGGGCTTGGGATTATGAAAGCCAAGGATTCATAGGATTCGTCCCAGGGGTCAGCGGGGCAGAGAGAGATTTCGAGATACAGCCAGGGTACGGTTATTTCGTTTATCTAACCCAGCCTGCTAAGCTTGTGGAGGTGATTCGGCAATGAAGAGGAGAATAATTTTACTGGCACTTTTAATAACGATGCTGGCGTCGCCAGCTCTATTTGAAAGAGTTTTAGCACCTTTACCGGTAACAGTCTACGGTTACGTATACATGCCTGACGGCTCTCCAGCTGCCGGCGCAACCGTGAAGGTAAGCGGTGGAGGCGACAGTAAAACCACTACCACGGACGCAAATGGCTTCTACCAAGTAGACTTGACAGTGTCCTCCGTCCCCGTCACAGTGACCGTGTCGGCCAGTAAAGGATCCTATAGCGCTACCAAAACTATGTCGAATGTAGAAGGCGCTGTTAGGATAGACGTGACTTTAAAAGCGCCCCCACCCCCTCCACCCAGCAAGAAATCGACAAAACTAAGCATTTCAATCGGCAAAAAGGAGTACACTGTAAATGAAACTGTCGTCATCACCGGCTCAATAAGTCCGCCCATTAAAGTTGGACTTAAAGTATACTTCCGGGATCCTGATGGTAACGTTGAAACTATAGAGGTA
>CAYSTQ010000369.1:0-1533 GCA_964433855.1 uncultured Thermoproteales archaeon | reverse complement strand
AGCCTTTAAACGCATGAAAGCCCTAGTACTGACAACTCCACCGCTTGAATCCCCGTACAGCTCAAGCGTGCTAGCCAGCGCGTGGAGCCCAAAGCTTATCGAGGAAAAACTAGGCGTAAAACTCATTGTAACGCCGATTGATGAAGCCATAAAAACCGCAAGAAGAATAGAGCCTAGCGAGATTAGACAGGCGATGACATGGCTTAAAGGTAAAGCTGTCGAAATAAGTGTTCCTGACGACAGTTTAGAAAGATCGGTTCGCCTCTACCTAGCGTTGAAACGCCTCCTAGATAAATATGATGCTAACGCTGTCACGATAAACTGTTTCGACCCTGTTTTAAGCTACGAGAAGACTACTCCATGCGTAGCCGTATCACTGCTTAACAGTGAAGGCATACCTGCAGCCTGCGAGGCGGATATAAGCGGCCTTCTGTCGGTCGCCGCCCTCATGTATATTTCAGAAACAGGGGTTTTCATAGGTAACCTATGGATGAATGAGAATGGGAATCTAATGATAAGCCATGATGTACCACCGGTAAAACTCTACGGGTTCTATAACCCACTAGCCAAGTTTTCGTTAAAGGACTTCCATGGGTCTAACGATGGGGTAAGTCTTTACATGGAAATACCTCGCGGTGCAAAGGTCACGATGACTAGAATTGACCCTACGCTTACTAAGGCTCTGATCGTTAAGGCCACGGTGACCGGCTCTTACGACGGTATAGCGTGCCGTCAAACGCTTGAGCTTAAGACAGGCAAAGCTGAAATAATAAGCAGGCTTAGAGAACGATACGGGCACCACTTCGCCCTAGCTCTAAACGATCATGCCGATGAGCTGACCAGCTTATGCGAGCTATTAGGCTTGGAGCCTGAGGTTTTCTAGAGCCATTTCTTAAACCAGGATAAACCTTCTTTCAGCATATAGTCTGTAACTTCATGATCAGCATCAGGATCAAATGCTAGTTTCAGTCTGTCTGACACACCCATTTTTTCATATGCTGTTTTTAAAGCGTTGAACCCTCTCTCCACGCTCTGAGGAGTTACCATGTCATCCTTGCCTCCGGCCAGCACTAGTAGCGGTGTAGGAGGACACTTTTCAGCTAGAGATACTACATCTATTTCTTTGACAAGAGGACTGTTTTCAAGCCTTTCTAAATCCTTTAATGTTAGTCCTCCTTTATCCCTGGCTCTCTGACTGGTCTTAAGCATCTCTGAGATGCTGCCAGCAACAACAGCGACTGCGGCCGAGATACGTTTTTCCACAGCTACAGCGCGATACGTTATAAAGCCCCCCATAGAGAAGCCTATGATGCCAACTGATATTGATCCCAGCCTGCCGATCAAATAGTCAACGAAAGCAGAGACTTCATCACCCGTCTCCTTAACTATTCTGGCGAACAGTAACGGATCCTTCCTAACCATGACTCCTACGTCACTCTGTCCTCTCTCACCATGCAGTACGGCGTCGGGTGCTAGAACCAGGAAGCCCTGATCAGCTATTTTAGAAGCTATTTTCAGTATAGCCTTCTTGCT
>CAYSTQ010000368.1:0-1549 GCA_964433855.1 uncultured Thermoproteales archaeon | reverse complement strand
TAAGAAACTCGGTGTTAGCGACGTAACCGTGCTTAAAAGACTTAGGAAGCTTGAACGCGCAGGCGTCATAAAAGGATACATCGCCGTAGTGGATCCTAAAAAATTAGGATATGAGTACGTTGCCATAGTGGGATTCGACGTTGAACCAGATAAAATACTGTATGTCGCTAACAAGCTTAAAGAGGCCCCCTACACTAAATACGTCGCCGTAACTACAGGCGACCACGTAGTCATAGCGACCGTGTGGGCTAGAGATGACGGGGACTTCAAATCAGTTATGGAGGAATTCAGCAAGCTACCGGGAGTTAAAAAGATCTGCCCAGCCATAGTTCTAGATGTAGTGAAAGAGTAAAGGTCTACCGTTGGGTCTTAGACGTCCTGTCAACATATTTTACCGTGGTAGTTTAGCGTATTTTCAGGTGTTGCCACCATGCCCCAGACGAGAAGAATACTTGTAATAAGCGGGTCATACTACGTGTCGCTGCCTAAAAGCTGGATCGAGATCAACAAGCTGGGAAAGGGAGACGCCGTCCTGCTTCAGATCACGGACGAGGGCGCCCTAGAAATATTTCCTTTGCCCACTCTTGGCGAGACAAGGCTTCGAAGCATAGAGGTTGAGGCCGACGAATACGTTGGGAGACGGATAATATCGGCTTATTTGAACGGTTATGATATCATAGAAGTCTTCTCGATGAAAAAGATAGAGGAGCCTCTTCGAAAAATTATCAGGAAGACAGCCAGCTTCCTTGTAGGCCTCGAAATAGTGGAGGAGACGGCGACAAGAATCATTCTACAGTGCTTCAGCGACACGGCCGTTGACCCATGGCCGGTTATAAGAAGGATGAGCGAGGTGGCCTCATCGATGTATGTCGACGCCGTCATAGCGCTTACGAGTGGGAACTACGACCTGGCTGAAAGCGTCTCTAAACGTGACGATGGAGTAGATAAACTGTATTTCTTCACCGTCCGAATAATAAGGTCAAGCATGCTTTCTATCAGGAGTGTGCTGAGAGACCGTCGTGTGACGCCCCTGCAACTGCTTGACTACAGGCTTATGTCGAAAGCTCTTGAGGAGATAGCTGATTATGGTGAAGATCTGGGTTACAAGGCGCTTGAAATATTGGAAAAGGGAAAGTGCAACAATATAGATGATTTAGTTAAAGTTGTTGGATTACTTAGATCATCTCAGAGAACCATATTGTCTTCGTATAGGTCCGGTGAAGTCAGGCGGGTTGTGGAAGCCTTCAAAAAACTTGAAGAGGCAAATCTACTATTAGAGAGATACACTGATAGACCAGGGTTGCCGCAACAGATAGCTGAGATGATCACTGATCTAAGACATATAGCCAAAATAATAGGCGATCTAGCGGATCTGGTGTTTTGACCAGTACGGCGAATAAAGAAGGTTAAGAAAACACCTTTCCTGAAACAAGGCCTCTGGTTTAGATACGCAGAGTTGCCAGTATCGACGCGTCTAAAAATCTAGCAGAAACGATGTTGTAAATTTAGCCGTCCAGAAATCATCGCTTTAGATATAGCTGAAAATAAT
>CAYSTQ010000367.1:0-1582 GCA_964433855.1 uncultured Thermoproteales archaeon | reverse complement strand
GAGAAGAAAGTGAGGTTTAGAGCTGTAAGCATGCTTACAATCCTGATGGTATTTATGGTTTTCAACGTTCCTCACGTCCATGCTGAGCCGAACACTTTCCATGCCAGCATAGAGCTTCACCCCTACGTGCAGACAAGGATAGTGCTGTCATACGCTTACACGAACACCATCACGGTCAGCGACGTGAAGACGCTTGGTCAGAGCGTTTACAAGGCGATTTCAAGCCCCTACAGCGTCGAGTTCATGACAGACGCAATCGACACTTTCACCTTCACGGTCACCATCCTCTACGATAAGGTGGTCAACCAGAATATCACGCTCGCGGTTTTCAGCGGAGACCTCCCGCCTCAAGGCTACACTTGGGAGGTTAAAGCCCAGAAGCTCATAATCGACTTCAAGATAAGCACGTTGAAGCAGCCTAAGTATCCCACGCCTGAGGATATTGCGAGGGCAAGCATCGACGTGCTACGGAATGAGATGGGTAGGTTCACTTGGGAGGTCAAGCAGACGGCGGATGTGATGCGTGAGAACATGGCTACGATGTGGGTTATAGTTGTGTTTGCTGGAGCGGCAGCCTTCCTGTATGTTGGCTCCTTGATTTTTGGTTGGGGTAGAAGGAGGCTTGAAGAGTGATCGATCTTAGTCAGGCGCCTTATATTGCTGTAGCCGTTCTGGTTGGTATGGTAGCTTTCTTCATTCTATATTGGTTTTGGACTCAGAAGGTTCCGGTCACACCTGAGCCTAAAGTCGGCGATTACAGGATAGCTTTGGAGCTTAGTGAGGAAACGCTGTTCCTGGAGGGTGAGCTTAGGTGGAATAACGCTATTTTGAGTCAGAATTTTTGGTTGGCTATTAATAGGGGGTTGAGTAATCCCTCAGCCGAAAAGTGGGTTCTAGACTCTCTGGATAAGGCTATGAAGACCTTCTCGGTTGAAGCACATAGCTATGCCATTAGGCAGGGAAACACGAAATACGCTATACTCTGTTTAGGACACAGTTTAGAGAGCACGCCATACAGCAAGCCAATACGTGAAGAAGGCCTATTTAGATTTGGACCGAGTAGACGGTTTGCACGTGGAAGAGCGATAATACTGAACGATAAGATAAACGGCTTCATCCCGGTAATAATGGTTCCTCAAAACCTACAGAACGAGGAGTTCAACCTAGAAGTCCTAGATAAGTTGAGTGAGGTGGGTGAGCTAGCGACCTCGATCGCTAAGCATGGACCCAGCTACGTCGAGGTTGAAAGTCTTAAGCGGGAGCTTGAGATGACTCGGGAGCATCTGTCCAGGGCTTACGCGGAGAAGGAGAAGTTGCAAGCGGAGGTTAGCTCGCTACGTGACTTGCTGGCCATGAAGCCGCTTGAAGGCGTGAGCGAGGAGGCTGGTGGAGGCTTGCAGGCCGTGGCTAGGAAGGCTGGAAGCTGGCTACCATACATCGGCGTAGCATTCCTAGCGGGCTTAATCGGATACGGCCTAGCGCCTCAGTTGGGATGGAAACCTGAGTCGGCGGCCTTTGGCTTCGCGATTCTAGGCGTATTAGCCTACTGGTGGTTTAGGGGAAGGAGGAATAGATAAAAACT
>CAYSTQ010000366.1:0-1599 GCA_964433855.1 uncultured Thermoproteales archaeon | reverse complement strand
GAGAGAGCTCCTATTCTACGGCCGTTTACCTTACGACTCCTCATATAATGTGAAGCCTGGTGAATCAGGAGACGCCCTTATGTGGCTCATAGTCGGCTCGCCTACGCGTGGAATAGTGATCGTCACTCGGATGGTCGGAAAGGAAAGGGAGTTTTCGCCGGATACACTGCATGTACCGTTTCAGTATGGATTCTATATAATCGATTTCATCCGGCACCGTATCAAACGTATTGCCGTCTGGCCTATTACGGAACTTCGAAGCTCTTTAACAAGAATAACCACTCCACGGTACAAACAAATAATAAAGAGGCCGGAGAAGATAGCGGTAATGCTTAGCGACGGCACGGTAAGAAGTATTTATATCCAAAAACGTGGACACCGCATGGTCAGCTTCAGCTTCGATTTTGAAGGAAAAGAGGGAGGAATATAAGTTAAGCGAGGAGGAAGTGGAAGAGCTTAAAAGACTTTTCCACTGGATCTACAGCCGCACAAAGGAAATGTTCGGAAAGAGAAGAGCTGGCTACTTGGAAAGTTCTTTCAGCTCCTCTGAGTTCGCCATAGAAAACTTACCGGATAAATTATTTGACGAGACTGTAAAACGTCTTAGGGAGATAGTGGAAAAATACACGCAGAAAATACATTAGAAATGGTCTTGAGGTGAGCACTATAACAGAATATTTAGAACTCACAGACACCTTCGAAGGCAGGCCTCATAGGATAAGGCTTGAGGAGGGCGTGCTTATTTTAGGCGAGGGCTATGAGGCCGACGGCTACACGGTTACGATAGACCTCTTCGACGGCTGGACGCCGGGGGACAGCCCGGAGGACATGGGCTGGAGCGAGCACTGCGTGCCCGAGGCGTTCGCAGCCTCCAGGAATGCCGAGGACGTGCGGGCCTGGGTGAGCCCCGACGGGAACACGGTGGTGGCGGTCTACGCCGCCAGGGACGAGCACGGCTTAAAAGAGGAGTGGGTGGAGGTGTGGAGCCGCCGGTAGCGGGTGCGTAGCATGCCGAGCACCATCGCCATCCCGGACGACGTCCGGAAAAGGCTCGAGGAGCTCGCCGGAAAACTCGGGCTCACCAAGACGTCGACCATACGCCTGCTGGTCTACAGCGCCGAGGTCGAGGAGGGGGAGGAGCCCGTAGTCGTCTTCAGGGGCTGGGCGCCAGGAAGGTGGAGGTGGTCTCATACACAACCTACCGGAGGCTGCTGAACGAGCTCAGCAGGCTGATCAAGGAGAACAAGGAGCTCCGCCAGCAGCTCCAGGGCCTGGACAAGGTGTTCGAGAGGCTGGAGAGGCTGGAGAAGGAGAACAGGAGGCTGAAGACGAGGCTGTGGCAGCTCAGGAGAAAGCTGGAGGAGCTGACCGGGGAGGAGCGGATCAGGAGGCTCGCCGCGGAAACCAGGGGAAAACTAAAGCGGTTGGATAGGGGCAGAAAGACTGTGAGGACTGAAAAGACCGGCCTGACATCGAGGGAGCGGGCGGCTCTAGAAGCCCTCGCCGAGAAAAGGACGGGGCAGCTACTGGTCGAGTCGCTGAGGGAGCACGGCCTGCTGGGGCTGGCGAAGAAGTGGCTCGCCGGGGAAAGCGACGAGT
>CAYSTQ010000365.1:0-1599 GCA_964433855.1 uncultured Thermoproteales archaeon | reverse complement strand
CCAGCAGATGAGGCTGGAGGCGTAAAGCCCCAGCTAAACGCCGAAAGCCCCCTACTGAAGTAGGGAGTAGCTCACAGGCTTACACCTCACTTCATTTCATGCCATGTGTCCGATAGCCTTTTAGGTTTTACCAGCCTGTTTCCTAATCATGAGGAGGGCTGAGAGATTCTCTTTACTAAGGTATTTTAGAAAGGTCGAAGAGAGGCTTGCCCCTGCCTGGGGTTTTAAAGCTGGCACCATGGAAGAGTGGAAGAGGTGGCGGGAGGGTTTAAGGAGGGAGCTTTGGCGGCTTCTCGGGGATCTTCCTGAAGAAACCTCTTCTCTAAACCCTGAGGTCGTTGAAGAGTTCGAGAAGGATGGGATTCTAATAAGTAAGATAGTTTACGATGTAGAAGAGGACTTCTCCATCCCAGCCTACCTGCTCCGACCCGCAGAGGCTAAAGGTAGGTTGCCGGCGATACTGGCTCTGCATGGGCATGGGAGGGGTAAGGTGGATGTTGCCGGAATATTTTCCAGCGAGCTTGAGTACCAGAAGCATATAGCCCCGCTGAACTATGACTATGCGTATCAATTCGCTAAACGGGGCTATGTGGTGCTGGCTCCCGACGCCAGATGTTTTGGGGAGCTTAGCCGAGACGGTGTAAGGTGTGACTGGGGGTTTAAGGCAGCTATTCTTTTAGGCCGGACGCTGGTTGGGCTGAGGGTCTGGGACGCTATGAGATCTATAGATTATCTCCAAAGCCTACCGTTTGTCGACGGAAGCAGGATAGGCTGTGTTGGCTTATCCTGGGGCGGGACCTGGACGGCATATACCTCAGCCTTAGACGACAGGATTAAAGTGGCTGTGATAAGCGGATACTTCGATAGCTTCCGTGATATGTTGCTGGAGCGGCCCTGCTGCATATGCCAGTATATTCCCGGGATCAGGAAGATAGCGGATTTCCCCGACATAGTTGGATTGATAGCCCCGAGGCCGCTTCTCATAGAGTATGGCCGTCGCGACCCCTTGTATACGTATAGTGAGGTCTTAAAGGCCTATGGCAGGCTGAAGAAGATATATGAGTTACTGGGGGTTCCTGAAAGACTGGATCTGGACGTGTTCGATGGAGCCCACATGTTTCACGGTGGTAAAGCCTATGTCTGGGTTGATAAATGGTTGAAGATTAACGGTTCCTGAGAAACTCAAACTTATTTTTATATGATCGGCATCGCCGCTATGCCTGTTTGGCCTCTTATAATATGTAGTAAAGCTAATATAGCTATAAGTAAATTATTATAGCGGTGTCAGGTGTGTGGGTGTACAAAAGTTGCAGATTAACAGTCTGGAAAAGCTAAGAGAGGTGCTAAAAGTGCTTGGGAGAAGGAACAACCTTGAGATAATAGCGCTTCTCGCGGAGAAACCGAGGTATATAACCGAGATAGCCAGAGAGTTAGGCATAGCCTACCCATTAGCTCATCTGCAGTTATCAGCGCTTGAAAAGGCGGGGCTTGTAAAAAGCCGGTATGAAATGGTTGAAGGTGAGCGGCCACATGTGAGGAAATACTATTGGCTTGTCGACTTCGACCTGAGAGTAAACCCGAAGCTGATAAAGAGACTGG
>CAYSTQ010000364.1:0-1608 GCA_964433855.1 uncultured Thermoproteales archaeon | reverse complement strand
GTAAGGCTGGTAAGATTGGGCGTGTTAGGACTGTTGGCGGTAAGCGTAGGGTTCCGGAGTCGGAGATAAAGAGGATTTTAGGAATTCATGAGGAGAGGAAAATCATAGGTTATGCCGGGGTTTCCTCTCACACTCAAAAACTCATTTTACTCATTCAGCGGTAAAAACCTATTCCATCTTAAACTCATGGAGAAGGAATTACATCAAGAGGAAGGAATAAGCCAAGAGTTAAAGGGAAATTTGTAAGAGCCAAGGAAACACTTTACGTTTACAGAAATAGTAAGATCAGGGTAACCATCAAAGCTAAGAGAGGTGTACTTGGAGTTCGATTTGTCAAACATATAGTTCAAAAACAGGGTTAGGGGCTTCTGGGGCTGAAACATTGGGTTATGGCTTTCTTTGTCGTTTTACGTCTTTTCATGTCTAGTAAAGCTTATAGGCGGTGGAGGCGGTGGTTCTAGTGGATGCCTACGGGGCGATGGGAGCCATGCTCCAAGCCCCGCCGAGCTAGCCGTAGATGGGAGGCTTATTCCGTTAGCCCGGTGCTGGCATGGCACACGCTTCACGGCCCTGCGCCGCCCAGGAAGTATAACATCAACAATGCGGCCGACGCTTCCAGCGACGGCAACTATATTCTGCTCGGGGACGGTTTTAAGGCGGCTCTCTACGGGAGGGATGGCACGCCCCTGGAGACGGTCTTCCTGAACGAGACCGAGAACTTCATATGGGGGGTCCTAGTGAAGGACGACGGCTCCATGTTTCTACTGAGGGACAGCAACGGCATGGTTTTCGTTTTCAGGAGACAGCCAGGGCCCCTAGCCGGGGACGTGGTTCCGCCGGCCATACTCAGCGTTAGCCATTCGCCTGAGGAGCCGGAGTATGATGACAAGGTGACTGCGAGGGTTAACGCCACGGATCCCGGGAGCGGTCTAGATAGCGTGCTTCTAAGCTATTGGAACGGCTCCTCTTGGGTAAACAGGACGATGACGTTGAGGGAAGGGGTTTACGAGGCCGTTATCCCGGCGCTCCCATACGGGACAGCTGTCAAATACAGGGTTTACGCTGTTGACAAGGCCGGGAACGTCAACGTAACCCGTACATACGTCTATGCCGTGTCGGATAGGACGGCTCCAGAGATAGGGAGCCCAACAATGTCACCGGCTGAGCCTACGGCTGGGCAGGAGGTGACGGTTACCGTGGCTGTTAAGGAGCCCGTGTACGGGAGCGGCGTCAGAAACGTTACCCTGTGGTACAGGGTGGATAAGGACGGATGGCAGCCTAAACCCATGGCTTTAAAAGACACTGTCTGGACGGCCGTCATCCCCGGACAGAGGGGAGGCGCCACCGTTGAGTTCTACGTGGAGGCGTTCGACAACGCGGGGAATCGCGCGGTGACGGCAACCCGGAGCTACAGGGTAAGCGGCTCCGCAGAAGGAGGCCTGTCCGTCGAGACGCTTGCCGTAGCTGTTACCCTGGTCTTGCTGGTCGCCATAGCCTATTTCGTCTACAGGGGTAGGAGGAACGTTTGATTTCGAGCTCTGCAGGCATCAGGAAACGAATAGTGTATGCGCCGTTTTCCCTAGATGTGGCTAGGCTTCAGCGGTGGCC
>CAYSTQ010000363.1:0-1611 GCA_964433855.1 uncultured Thermoproteales archaeon | reverse complement strand
CATATGTTTATCGAAGCTGGAGAACTGGGGGATGGTCAGGAGGGTGGGGAGAGCTGGTAAAAGAAAACTATATGCAGCTACCTCCACGTTACTCGATATAATAGAAGTGTTCTTTAACAACATTATAGATAAGCAACTTTCATTCCTGACAGAGTTTATTCAAGACCATATTGACAGCTTTAATGAAGATACGAAGAAAAACGCGATAAAGATTCTAAATGAAACCAGGAAATCGCGGCACGTATTGCGTTTAACGGTGATATTGATCGAGAAACTTAAATCGCTGGCGCCGAGAGAGTTGTTCAAGTTATTTAATAGCTTTAAGGAGAAACCATCGTCTCTCTGAAAACCGAAACCCTGGTTCTAGACGCTGATAATAGCGGAGGTCGATTTGAAATGAAAGTACTGTTAGCTACCGAGTGGTTTCCACCCGATATAGGTGGAGTAGCTAGCCATGTCAGAGACCTGGCTGTAAATCTACGTTCAAGGGGGCACGATATAACGGTTGTAACCAGGAAAAGGGAGGATAGGGGTGAATGGCCTTTCGAGATAATAGAGCTGAAGCACACGAATCTTCTTAGGTTCTTATGGGGCTTTTCAGGCAACGGGGTCATCAAAAAGATTTTAGACGACTTTGACCCCGATATAGTCCACGCGCACCATGCCTTTACACCCATACCCTTAGCATCGATCTTCTCGGCGTCCATCAACGGCTATCCAACGATTTTGACAAACCATAGCGCCTACCTGTATGACTACAACTACCTGCTTAAAACTTTAGGGTTTGCGGCATCCCCGTTTAGATTCATTATAGGTAAAGCAGATGAAGTAATTGCGGTAAGTAACGCGGCTGCAAGGTTTATCAGAAACTTCGCCCCCTCTGTACCCCTAAAGATCATACCGAACGGCGTGAACACGGAAAGGTTTAACCCTAAGGGTTCTAGAAGACTCCGAGAGGAGGTTGAAGCAGACTTCATAGTACTCTATGTGGGTAGACTGGTCTATAGGAAAGGGGTTCATCATCTAGTGGAAGCCGTGAAACTACTGGCTAAAAGGGAGCCAGGGATTCTGCTGGTGATCGTTGGCGACGGCCCGCTTAAAAGATCCCTCAGGGAAAAGGTCGAGGGTTTAGGGCTGGGTAAACAGGTTTTATTTTTAGGGAGGATTGACGACTCTTTCCTGCCCGACCTATATAGATCCTCGGACGTCTTCGTGATGCCTAGCCTCTTCGGGGAATCCTTTGGGATAGTTGCGTTAGAGGCCATGGCGTCCGGTGTCCCCGTGATAGCAAGTGCTATAGGGGGCCTTAAGGAGATAATAATCGACGGGGTTAACGGGGTCCTCCTCAGAGACGTGGATCCCGAATCGATAGCCGGTGAAATATACCGTCTATACTTAGACGAGGCACTTCGGCTTTACCTGTCGAGAAAGGCTAGAGAACACGTTGAGAAAAACTATAGCTGGAGGAACATAACACGTAGAATAGAGGAGGAATACGTTAAACTCCTAGAGGAAGCCTTGCGAGACTGTTAAATATTTTGTAGGTAAATATAGACTTTGGTTGACATGGAACGGCTATACACTATGAGGGAAGCGTCGAGGCTGTTAGTG
>CAYSTQ010000362.1:0-1614 GCA_964433855.1 uncultured Thermoproteales archaeon | reverse complement strand
GATCGCCCCTGTTGTTTTCCACTACGTGGGAACTGTTAAAAAGGAGGGGAGAAGCGTTTTAGCCGGCCTATCCCCCGCCCTACCCGCAGCCTCACGTACGTGAATGGAAAAGGCGGGCTAGCCCAGAGCCTTCCACCATAAACACACCTATACAGAACCTAGACAAAACACCCACACCGCCCAACCAGCACACACCAAAAAACTGGCTTAGGTCTAAGACAGGAATTACCCAGTCTCAGACCCAACCCGCAAAACCCCTCTTTTCCCCCAGAGAATTTTCAAGTCTCTGCTTCTTTATACACAATCTCTTGCTAGGCTCCGAGGGGGCTTAATATCCCGAAATACACCCAGATACTTACTAGGTGCCATATTTTAACCTCTTTTCGCCTCCACCTATAATAGGTTAGATAAGAAAAGACGAAAGAGGCCATGCCCCCCTCACTAATCAGATCTAGCTGATCAAGAGAAACCCCGCTAGCAGATTTATTTAACAGTGTTATCGTATGGGCAACGAATAAAAGAAAGAAGACTAAACCTATATACAAATGACTCTTACCAGCATAGAAAAAGTTTTTTCCGCGTAAAAGATAATATGATAAAACTAACGCTAGTGATATATTAGTAATTACTCTTAAAAACTTAGCTACATCAACGTACACCACGATCCCCCCTCTTTTTCAACATTTCTAGTCTGGTTATCTTCCAAGATACAGCACTCTAAGTGGCACTCTAAGTGGCCTTGTGCACAACATGTCTTCACACAAAACGGCGATTGAAGGGCACAGATTATGCAAAAAGCACAACTGGCAGCATTGCCTGTAATACATAGGGCACATGAGGCAGCACACGCCCCTATCTCAAGCCCGCACTTAATTAGACAGGATTCGTCATATGAGTCGCATACGCAACAGACGTCGTATCCCGGAGGGCATTCTATTGTGCCTTCACAACCAGGTACTGATGATAAAATCGTTTTTTTAACCACCGAGCTACTGTGAGCGAGGCTAATACTTGGAACGTATACCCTTCCGTTTACGCTTCTCGCTACCACTATGACACGATCTCCTCTAATTCTTATACCTAAAGCGTAGGTATCACCTGTTTCGAACATCGCGAAAAGCACTCCTACACGCCTGTCCTCCCTAAACGTTACACTTGCTATAAGCCCGTTGAAACCGTTAGAGTATCTAGTCCTCACCGCAAGGATGTCCTTAGGCAAACCAGTTGATAAATAGCCTTTCTCCTTTAATATCTCTAAAACGTTTCTGTAGTCAGCCGAGGCCCGGATAATATCTTCAAATATCTGTTTTCTCTCCAGACTCATAACCTCGTCTCCCGTCTCTAAAACGGAGTTGGCAGCCCATCTGCTAAGTCTACACGACGAGCACCGCCCCGAGCTATACAATATGGCTGCGTTATAACTTAAACTAGATAACGCTAGGAATACTAAGAGAACCGCTACTAAACCTAGATGAATACGTCCCATAGACAGATCACCATACTATATGTTTAATAATACTCTATATATTTTTTCTTTTTCTAGATAGATGCTGGCAAGTTTTATTATGTATCGTGTTTCGAGGTTGTCTGTTCCGTCTATTATTAGGTCTGTGT
>CAYSTQ010000361.1:0-1617 GCA_964433855.1 uncultured Thermoproteales archaeon | reverse complement strand
CCTCTGTCGGACTGCGGGATGATGGCAGAAAGCTCCCCACCTTTAGTGGGGAGTAGGTTACACAGGAAATCCTCCACGGCCTCTTCCAGCTACTCCACGCTCACCTTCCTGCTAAGCCTAATGGTGACGCGTTTCTTACGGTAAGGCACCACCTTAACCACGTTCTCAGCCGAGTCATAAACCACCTTAACAAAGTCCCCCTCACGAATATTCAGCCGCCTACGTATACTCGCAGGAATCGTTATCTGAAAATTCCTAGTAACCTTCACAACCTCCTCAACATACATTGAGAACGCCTGCCGGGTCTCCCAGTGTCAAAAGAAGACTACTAGTACATAAACCCTTCTAGTAACCGCAAGCCAACACCCCCCGGCCCAGGCAGCCCGCCAAACACCCAGCCAAGACAGAGCACCGCCAGAGAACAAGCAGAGCGCCAGCTACAAACAACGACACAGAGAAAGAACTGGCCATAAGCAGACCAGCCAACCACAGGCCACACCCAGACAGCCACCTTCAAGGCTGCGGGAAGACACGGAGCCACACTGCTACGCGAGGCTTAAACCCAGAGGCTCCAGCCTTCTAAAGTGTTTATCCCCCGTCTTCAGAGCCAAGCCGTTGGCTATCGCCGTCGCGGCTATGAGCAGGTCGCCGTCAGGTATAGGCACCCCTTCCCCTCTGAGCTTCCGGTACAGGCTACAGTAGGCTTCTATCACCGAGTTGTCTATGCCTAGAACGTCAAAGCTCTCCTCAAGCAGCTTCTTCGCCTTCCCCCTCTTCCCCGCGTCCAACCCTCTTAAAACCTCGACCAGCGTTATGACCGAGATCGCTCCCGGCTCATACCTCTTCCTCCGCAGCATCTCTATTACAACATCCGTGTCAAACATGATCATCTAAGCTGAAACCCCTCCCGGAAATCCCTGCTCGACTCAGCGATCGCCTCCAGCTCCTCCTCCGTGAGAAGACTTGCAAGCTCCTCAAACGCCCTCATGCCCTTCAGACGCCGCGACTCAACATAGAGCCTAAGCAGGAAGCTCCCCCAATCCTCCCCACCCTTAGCCTTCTCCAAAACCTTTTTAACATCGGCGGGAACCGAGATCGTCACATATTTTTTCAACCTATTCACCACATAACTATTCAACCACGTAACCACTTATAACCGTTTCGCCGGGACAAAACCCGGAAGCCAGAGAGAGGCTCCCCGGAAAAAGAACCAACGCGCACACACGCGTAGGTCCGCACACGACACAACCCTGCCAAGAATAATATCCGTCGAATGCGAGACAGGGAAACCCGGCATGGCCAGGATGAGGGGCAAGCTCGACGCGCTGAAAGAGGTCTCAACAGCAGTATACCTAGCAATACCGGGCCACGTCTACAAGGAGTCCTCCCTAGGGCTCTGGGAAAACATAATCAGCAAAGGCCTCGGAGTACTAGTCGTCAACACGGATAAAACAGTGGAGGAAAAAGCAAAGCCCAGCATCACCCCAAGGCCAAGCCGCCCATGGGGCAATTTCCTCGATAAACTAATAGAAAAACACCCAGAAGCAAGAACCCACATAGAGAAAGCGTTCAACAAACTCTTCAAAACATAACGCTACTCCATCCTCAGGCCAATAA
>CAYSTQ010000360.1:0-1622 GCA_964433855.1 uncultured Thermoproteales archaeon | reverse complement strand
CATTATGATAGCATGCATAATCTATCAGCTCCGACAGGGCTTTAAGCCTCATATCTCTAGCCTTATCTCAACTATCGGCAAAACAAGCGGATTCTCGTTTCCAATCAATCCAACTGTAAACTCTCTTCCAGGAAGAAACTCCTCAGCGATGGCTGGCTGATTATAGGTTTCTATAACCCAGGAAATCTGCTTTCTAAGGCTTTGTTCATCTTTAACTAGGGGATTGCTCCTAACACCTTTGCTGGTTCCCTCGGCTAAGGGCTTAACCACCAGTGGGAAACTTAAATCATCGCTGAGCTCCTCATCCGCCCGCTTGAAAACCTGAAAGTTTGGAGATGGAATGCCGTGAGCGCTCAAGATTTTATGTGTTAAGGCCTTATCTAGGCATATGGCCAGCGTAGTCGGCCCCGAACCAGTGTAAGGTATTTTAAGCATCTCTAGGATTGCCGGCATATGCGATTCCCTAGCCTCGCCGTGGAGTCCCTCAGCAAATATTGAAAACTATATCCGGTTTCAGCCTGCGGAGTTTGCTGTACGCATCTAGGTTAGCTTCGATTTTTATGACTTTGCATCCTCCTCTCTTTAGAGCTAGGGCTATGGCTTCAACTGTTTCAGCATCATCAAGTTCCATGTAGAAATCCTCGGGTAATTTTTCGTCGGCGCCGACTTTTCTTCTTAAATTATATGCGAGTCCAACCCTGAGGGTCATCGTGCGCGTTCGCCTACCGACTTCATACCGCCTTATAACTTAACTATTGGCTGTTGAATCTTAGGCGGCGTATGCTCCTCTCTTTCTTCGGCCGGTATCTGCGGGTAAACGTAGATTTTCCCCTTATAGTTCCTCAAAACAACCTTTTCATCATCCATAGATAAAACGTAATTTGGCAGTAAGGGTATTTTTCCTCCGCCTCCGGGAGCGTCAATGACGAAGTGCGGTACAGCCAGCCCTGAGGTCCATCCGATGAGTGCCTCAAGAATTTTTATTCCAGTCTCAACTTTCGTTCTGAAGTGATATGTGCCTTTAACGAGATCCATCTGAAAGAGATAATAGGGCTTTACACGGATCTTAAGTAGCTTCTGAAAGAGGTTTTTCATTGTTTCAGGGTTGTCATTAACGCCTTTAAGGAGAACCGATTGATTCCCAAGAGGTATGCCGGCGTCGGCCAGTAACCCGCAGGCCCTCTCGCTTTCTTCAGTTATTTCATTGGGATGCTCAAAATGCACATTCACGTGTAAATTGAAAATAAATGTATCCGCCACAGCTACAGCAAAGTAGAAAACAGAAGCAAACACCATAGGACTGAAGTCCCTTCTGCGGATTTGAAAAGCCAAGAGAAACAAGCATGTAAATCATGCCAAGTATTTTTCTCTTCACTTCCACCTTCTTCATAGGGATATCCCATCCAGTTTTTAAATCACTATTACTAAATCAAAAATCAAGAATGAATTTTTTCACATCCTATATGCGAGGCAGGAGGGTTCTGCCTCAAAGTCCTTCATGGTATTACATGCTAAATCGTTCTCTTTAACGGAGTTTTATCGAAGTCCTTATCGCTTGAAATTATTTCTTTTGCTCCCGCCCTTACTGCTACGCTTAGATGTAGAGAGTCTTCGTAGTCAAG
>CAYSTQ010000359.1:0-1679 GCA_964433855.1 uncultured Thermoproteales archaeon | reverse complement strand
CCATCAACTATCATCTCTACAGCCTCTCTAAAAACCTTGGCCGACCCGCCTCCCGACATGAAAGCCTCCAGCAATCTGCTATACTCAAGAGGCCTGCCCAGATCAGATTCCGAAAAATACAGCCTCAACCGCCGGCTAAAAAACACCACGACATACCAATACGGGTCCAAAGCCAGCCTAGGCGAAACCCTCCCAAACAAAGCCAACAACTCTCCAAACATACCCCATCAACAACCTTAAATTTCCACCAAAAATAAAAATTAATACTTAACAAACACAAAACACCTTCAAACTAAAAAGAAACGTTCAGTAAACAGCCCTGCAGCGGCCCCTACCATGGACGATCTCGATACACCCATATCCACGATTACATATAATGCTAAGTATCGGGGGTCCATGAAGACTAAGCTTTCAAACCCTGACACTCCTTCCAAGGTAAAGTTTCCGTGTCCCCGACATAAGATTTTCATTATTTAAACAAAAACAAAACCTTTTTTAGTTCTAAACACCTGTTTTCTACCGAGGCCCCATGCAGACAGCCTCAAGACGCGGGATAAGTAAAACCGGAGCAGTTATCAGCCTCCTCGCCCTCATCGCAGCTGGCTACATGCTCGCCCTCCTCATCTCCCTCAAGCTAACCACGTTCACCCTAGTAAACGTAGTCCCCGAGCCACTGAACCCCGTCAACACCCCAGCCAACGGAAGACTCAACCTAGACGTGTACATCAAGGCTAAAGGCGGCGGCCTCATACCCGTCACCGTAAAACGCCTACACGCAAACATCTACATCGAAGACGCCAGAGTAGCAGTATCAAGCATAAACCAGCCCTTCACCATCCACCCAGGCGAAGAGAGAATCATCAGGCTCGACGTCACAATCGACCTAACCAGCCTCGCCGACAACACCGCACGCATCCTCCAAGCCATAGCCCAAGGCGAAGTAAAAATAGACGTAGAAGGCACAGCCGACGTAGAAGCCCTACCCCTCACCCTCAGCATCCCGTTCAGACACCGCGCCTACACGCCAATAGGAGAAGCCAAGCCAGCGGTAGAGAACGCCCAATGGAAAACCAGCCAGGCCAACGCAGGAGACACAGCAGAGTACCGCATACTCCTCAGCAACCCCTACAGAGGACGAAACATCGAAGGAACCCTAACCGTAGTAATCATGGAAGACGTCGCGCTAGGGCCCGACAGAGAAGCCGCCAGAAACACCTTCCAGGTCTCACTCAAGCCAGGAGAAACAAGAGAACTCCAAGGACCCTTCCAGACCTACGCCACCGCGAGAACAAGAGGATTCTACCTCAAACTCTACTGGGGCGCCACCCAGCTCTACACAATGCCCAACTCCTACCCACCCAGGCTCAAAACAGCAAGAGAACAGCTAACCGTAGCCAACGCCTACTGGCTAATAGACGGAAACACGGCAACCACCGCCAAAACAGGCGACCACGTAACAGGCATTGCAACCGTCAAAGCGGCAGGCGGAAGACTCAAAGGCACAGTAACCCTCGAGATCTGGAAGGACAGGAAAGCCCTACCCGACACAAGAGTGGTTGCAGCCTCCCAACACATAGACCTAGCCGCCGGGGAAACCGCCGAGCTCAAAGCCGGATTCACCCCTGACGAGGCAAGCGGAACAACCCTAAGAGGCTACTACATTAAAGTACTGGTCAACG
>CAYSTQ010000358.1:0-1692 GCA_964433855.1 uncultured Thermoproteales archaeon | reverse complement strand
CATAATCCTCCAGGCTCCTTATGGTGAAGCCAAGCCTTTCACCCCTTCCAGCTACTTCCTCCCTGTTGCTAACCCTAGCCACGTAGTCCAGAGGAAGAACCGGTATTAGGTACTCTTCGTCATAATCTGTTCGGCCAGCCTGGGTTAGCGCGGCCTTTATCCTGCAGCGCTTCACCAGTATCTCCCTGTATATACCTGGCTTATTAAACTCAGCCATCCTCTCAGATATCTCACGGTAGTTTTCACGGGTTATGTCCTTAAACCCGTATATATCCCTGAGAGCTATGAAGGCAGCCCGCGCATAGGAGCCATACCTAATATACGGCAGGTATTTCTCGAGGAGAGAGAAACGTTGTTCGAGGGGGATCGACGTGTCAAGCATTCTTCTGTACTCCTCGGGGCTCATTCCAGCTGAGATGAAGTCGTTTCTTGTGTAGTGTGAGAAGAGGGTGCAGACGTCGACCTTCATTTTTACTCTTTCTCTTTCAGGGGCAAGGTGTTCATGCGCATCCACTATATTGAACTGGCTTATCTCACTAAGTATGTACTCCTTGACCGACTCGAGGCTCATAAAGCCTGCCTCCAATAGACCCGGTTCCCTAATAGTATTTAAATGTGAACACTGCAGGAATCTGATAGAATGGCGGTGATACGGGTTATGGAGGACATACGCAGGAGGGGATTAGTTGACTGGTCCGGGGGAAGGAAAGATCCTGTTGCCTGGAAGGGTCGAGCTATGTTCTAAAACCCGTAACATATCGGTGAAATGTGAAATCTATCTTCACGTAAAAGGGTATTCTCTGGCTAGGGTGACCCATATAGACCTTGAGTCACCGGTTATTAATGAGGTTCTGGCCCCTAGGCACAGCCTATATTTACCGTATACGGTGGTGTCCGGCCAGCTCAGGATCAGGCTTCTGAACCCTATTTACGTGCAGCCGCTCAGCCTAATGGTTAGAGAAATACGTGTTTCCTCTAAGCCCCTGGCTGAAACCCTTGGGGAAGGGATAAAATCCTGGGTTTACATGGGTGGGAAAGAGGGGGGAGTCTTCCTGGGCTTTAGGAAACCCCAGGTGAGAGCTTTAGAGGCCTTAGCGGTGAAGCTAGGCGTGAAGCCGAGGTCGAAGAAGATCAGTTAGCTATACACCCCCTATATTTAGGAAGGAGATGGCTCATCTCATTTATTCCGGGCATGCTGGGCTTTCAGCGTCTTCGTCTACAGCACTATTTAAATTGGAAAGCGTAGACATCCGCGTTCCGCATGTAGAACCGCAGCCTAACCGGTTTGCCCTCAAGCATCTCAAGATTGCTTCTCCCGTTCCAGGCCACGGTCTTCTCAATGAAGTTACCGTTTATCTTATCGGCCTCCCGGAGGCTGAAGCCCGGGATCGGCTTCCCGTCTTCATCCTGTATCTCTATCCTTGCCTCTCCCGTGGCCCCTGTGTTCACGTTCAGCACGAGTCTTCCGCCTTTAAATATTAGCGGAGGAGTTGTGAACTCGCCTCCGCGGTAGTCGGCGTGGACTGAGACAAAGCCGTCCAGCCGGATCACCGCCCTAGTTATAACTCCTTTAAACTTGTCTCTTCTTACACTGTAGGCTCCATGCGTGAAATCATAAGCGGTATAATAGAGCCACAGCTCTCCCCCCTTCCTGATGAAGCCTACGCTCATGTAAAGGGCACCGCTATCCCA
>CAYSTQ010000357.1:0-1696 GCA_964433855.1 uncultured Thermoproteales archaeon | reverse complement strand
CTTAAGCGGAACCCCGTACTCGCCGAGCACGATGATGGCGTTACTGAACCTCTCGCTGACTGCCTGATAGCATTTATCGACGTCTTCGTTGACGCCTCGAGTAGGGTAGCTGTGGAAATCAATGTAGTCTAACTTGTCAACGATTTCCGCGAGTTTATCGGCGTCCCGTGGCACGAACAGTATTGAAAAGCTTAGCTTCCCTCCGGGGACCGACACTCTCTCAAGCAGGCCTGATACATATATGGTCATATAAGGGTTAAGCGACGTGACCTCGTTCTGCAGGTCATAGTAGAGAACCGGTTTCAGATCCCTGGTGGCGTTTATGAAGCCCTGGATCCATTTGGCGCTGTCTTCCAGGAAGCCGTCTATTTCCCTGTAGGCTAGCTCCCACCAGTATTTGCCATCTGGCCCCTTCCAGTAATAGTAGTCGTTCCCGAAAGCTATGATCACCTTGAAGACGTAGCGTCCAGCTGTCTTGACAAATTCTCTAAGGCCATGCACAGCGGCGTCGTAATCTCGCGTAAACACGCTGCCTACGCCCTGCTTAAGCCTAAAACCGGTGCACTCGGGCAACACCATGATCCTGAGAACCCTGGCCCCGAAAGTCCTCATTATTATCATGTCTCTCACAACATCTTCCTTAACGGCGTCCCACTGCACAAGCATTTCACATAGCCCGCGGCTAGGCTAATAGTTAAAGCCAAAAACAGGCCGCGCCCCCTTCTCGTCCTCAGGTCTTAGCAGGAAGAATAATAGTATTGCTGAAGAGAGGACGGCCAGCAATAAAGCTACTGAAACAATCCTAGAGATCATTTTCATGAATCCCCTCCTCACTTAGGTTCAGGGGGACATCTATCCAGTAGCTGTCCAGTACTCATTCTTACAGGCCCAGCATGTCTCTGAGGTTTGCCAGACAGCGTTTCACGCTTTCTAGGGGTGGATAAGGATATGTTTCCTGCTCCACGATAAACCATTCTGTTCCACCGATTCTTCTGCAGAGATCTATGAGTTCGGGCCAGTCTACCTCTCCCTCGCCTATCAAAGCCTTCTCGTTCACCCGTGAGAACTCCTTAAGATGTATCGTTTTAAGCCGCCCTGGATACCGCCTTATCACGTCGAATACGTCCTCTATGCTGAGCCCGCCGCGCATAGCGTTGCCAACATCAAGCTGCATCACCACCTCTGGAGTCGTCGAGCTGAAGAAGACGTCCCATGCCGTCTCTCCGTCAATCGGCCTAAACTCAACCATATGGTTATGGTATCCCACACGCATGCCCTCTGGCTTAAGCCGTTCAGCTATCTCGTTGAAAACCCTGGCAACTCTGATCCATGCTGCCTTAGAACCCCTCATGTGCTCGGGCAACCCGGGAACTATCAAATATTTATTTCCCAGAACTCTGTTAAAACATATTGTAATGCTACGGCGACCACCGAGAAGCGAATCTATGCTGATATGGGAGCCCGCAACCGCTAGCCCTAGGCCGTCTAGGAGATCCCGCAGCTCCCCCGCGCTTCTCCCATAGTACCCGGCGAACTCGACGCCTTCATACCCTATGTCCGCCACGGTCTCGAGAGTACCCGACAAGTCGCGTGCGCAGTCGTCCCGGACCGAGTAAAGCTGGAGAGCTATCCGTATACTGCCCATTCTCCCACCTATACAGGCTCTGTCCACAACATGTATTTAAGCAAAAAGGTC
>CAYSTQ010000356.1:0-1701 GCA_964433855.1 uncultured Thermoproteales archaeon | reverse complement strand
TAGGCCTTGAATGAGTTTCATGTGGCCAGTACTCTATCATGGTGGAGACCACCCTGGCGCCCTTTTTAACATAGATCTCTGTCAACCCAATGTGTACAGAGCCGCTGACCGCCAACGGGGCTGTACACCCAGAGAGTATATGTACCTCAGACCCGGGCTCAGCCACAACTACGCTGTGCGGCATCTGGGCACGTCTTGAGGAGGACACGATAAAACATATCTGTATGGGAACAGTCAGCTTTACGTTTTCCGCAACTCTCAGCACAAAGCCTCCTCTCCAATAGGCAGCATGCAACGCCGTGAGCTTGTTAAGACCTAAAGGCACAGCCTTAAACCAGTAGTCTCGAACCCATGGATACTTGACAGCAGCCGTCTCGGTGTCCTCCACGACGACTCCCTTAAGGTTTAGGGACTCCCTATATATTCTAGCGGCGTCAACCTGCACTGCTAACACGGATCTTCTAGCTGAGCTGAACGCTAACTCGTTCAACGCACGCCTAGCCTCGGATGGGAGCTCCGTTAGACTGACTGACTTTTCAGCCTCGTATTTCAAGCAGTCGAGGTCTAGACGTACCCCGTATTTCGGGTGGGGAAGTCTGTCTAACAGCCGGAGAGCCCTTTTCCTATATTTATCAAGCCAGCTAGCGGCCATGGGAGTTAACACCTCTTAGGCTGCAAACGGCGCCTTTGACGCACTCGTACCCGCATCTCTCTATCAGATCAATCAGCCTTACGTCACCGCAGGCCTTAATGGTACCATCAAGCATAACGTAGACCCCGCTCGGCTTCAAATGCCTTAGTATGTTCCTGTAGTGGGTTATCAGGAGCACGCCAACCCCGGCCTCAGCCGCCTCCTTTATCGCCTCAGCGATCAGCCTTAGAGAGTCAAAGTCGACTCCTGAGTCGGGCTCGTCGAGAACAGCTATCTTCGGCTTAAGAGCAAGCATCTGGGCTATTTCAAACCTTTTCATTTCGCCTCCAGAGAAGCCCGTATTTACGTCACGGAGCATCATGGCCTCAGGCAGGCCTACCTTCTTAAGTATTTTAGTAACATCCTCCAATCCGGCCAGCCCTCTCCTAGCCAGAATTCTCTCGAGGAGAACACCTGTTTTAAGGCCCTTTATTGAGGGAGGATGCTGGAAACCTATGAAAAGGCCGCGTCTAGCTCTTTCATCGACATCTAGCTTGGTAACATCTTCCCCGTCAAGCATTATCCGGCCGCTAACCACCCTGTAACGCGGATGCCCCATCAACGCGTATACCAGCGTTGACTTACCGACGGCGTTCGGTCCCATGAGCACGAAAACCTCTCCTCTATACACCTTCAGGCTGATATCCTTGAGGATGAGCTCTCCATCCACCTTAACCTTCAGATGCTCAACTGCTAAAACGGGGGTTCCGGTCACCCCCCATCACCATGCTTAGAATAAGTAAAGCTCCTGTAAATATGTAACCTACTCCCCACCTTTAGTGGGGAGCTTTCTGCCATCATCCCGCAGTCCGACAGAGGGCGGGTTACACGCCCCTGCTAGAAGGGACATAGCCCTTCTAGCTATGTTCAGGGATGCGTTGAAACCGGCATTATAGGTTCTACCGCAAACCTTACACTTATTGGTCTTCTCCGAAACCTTCAGTTGAACCGTAAGCTTCAAAGGGGAACCTCCCCAAACTTTTAAATCCTAGAACCCCTATTTAAGCTTG
>CAYSTQ010000355.1:0-1701 GCA_964433855.1 uncultured Thermoproteales archaeon | reverse complement strand
CGTTAAATCAATGCAGGCTGGGCTGGGAGGACTAAGGCCGGCGCTGGTTGTGCTCCACGGTCTGGAGAAGGTCGATGAACTAGGGCTGGCCATAGCCAGGAACGAGCATATTCCACTGGCTATAACTAAGATAAAGAGAATCGAGGACTTAATATCCCGTCTCTCTAGACTACCCTAGTTACTCCACCTTAACTCTGAAACGCCTAACCCTCCTGGGTATTCTAACCTCTAGGATCCCGCGCCTGAAAACCGCTTTGGCCCCCTCGATCTCAACATCGTTAGGCAACGGTATACTGGTTCTAAACCTGTTGAACTCAGCATCTCTGCAGCCACCCATTACAGGATATCTGACATGCCTACACATCCTGGCCTCTATGATAAGCTGGCCGCCAGAGAAACGCACGTCTATATCCTCCTTGCTACGTACATACGGTAGATCGACCGTGACAACTATCTCGTCCACCTCCTCTCTGACATCCACGAGCGGCTCAAGACTCCTACTCCGCAGATCGAACATGGGGTACATGAACATCTCCTCCATCTCCCTGAACATCCTGTCGACCTCCCGCCTTATCCTCTTGAACAGGTCGAAAAACTCATCCTCCATTCCATTCACCCCCTACGCGTACATTAGCGGCGGCGTGTGCTCGTAGCCCTTAGGTGCCGCCCTGACGGCGCTCATGGTTCTCTTCATAAGCTCCCGTAGCTTAAGCCTTATCTCTTCCTCCTCGTCCAGCAACGGCTTAACATCCACCGGAAAGCCGAGCATCTTGCTTAAGGCTTCGAGAACCGAGGCCGCAGCCCCGGGGTCCGGGTAGTTCAGATGCGACTGGGCGAGCAGGGTTATGCAGGGAATGTTTCTCCGCATACATTCCTTAGCCATCAACGCATACATACCGGAGAGGAATCCCTCTTTAAGCACCTCGAGCCTTAGATCCTTCAGGAATTTCCGGTCCTCCTCCAGTATCGCGGCGGCGACTACGAGGGGCTTCTCTATATCTATCCTGTTCGGTACCGGTATGCCGCCCAACGTGACCACCCGTTTAACGCCTTTCCCGCTGGCCCACTCTATGACTACCTTAGCCAGCTCAGGCATCAGATCCGGCGGGATAGCTACCTCCGATACCAGCACCACTATGCTCTCTCCAGCGTAAAGCCTAACCGGCATCATCGGCTTCTCATCATGGAACACTAGGACCGGCGGCATAAGGTCTGAGTCTAGGTAGCCAGCCAGCCACATTTTAAGATTCTTAACCATGTACGACGCGGCTATCGCGCCGACAAGCCCTACGTCAGGCAAACCATTCACTAACGTGAACTCTCTAGGAAACTTATCTATTTCAACGAGCTTAAGCTTCTCGTTGCTCAACTATACCACCATATATTATTGTCCTCTAAGAGATAGTTAAACATAGCTGTTGCTATCGTGGCACAATGTCCGCCGCGAACAATCTAAATACTAGCTCCACATAAAATAACAGGCCCTTACAGGGGGAGGATGAGTTAAACGAGCTGGTTCAAGTCTCAGCTCGGCTACCTGCTTAAAACGGTAACAGGACTGCTGATACTGATATGCGTAATAGTCTACATAGTTCTGGCCGTCTTCAGCGGCAATCCCGTAACCATAAGTAAGTATTGGCTTATGCTGGTAGGCCAGTTCAACCTACTTGTCCTCAGATATGGCTGGTTCTGGCAGCTTTT
>CAYSTQ010000354.1:0-1704 GCA_964433855.1 uncultured Thermoproteales archaeon | reverse complement strand
CGAACTCTGGCCAGAATGCTCCAGGTCCAGTAATGTATCCAGCTGCCCCATGCATATGACCGACAGCAGCTGTATAGCCTAGAGAGTTATCAATAAAAGAGAATCTCTTCGAATAGAGACTTAACGCCGTGATGTAGTCTCTCATAATCTCTCCGCCATATTTCATTGCCACTATATTCTCTATCTCGGCAAGTTTACCCATTAATGGCACGGAGATAAATGTACCTATGTTTCTCCAGAATTGATTGTAAGCCATTATCCCTATCTTAATTTCTTTTGCTATGATCTTATACCACCTATATATGCCTTCCTGACTTATGGAATAGTAATATGGTGGCGGTATCATCACACACTCAGCCCCAGCTTCAGCAGCACTCTGAGCTAACTTTATCACTTCTTTATAGTTGCAACTGGCAACTCCCGCAACTACCGGTAGTTTATCTCCTGCAACATCCACCGCAGCTTTAACAATCATTTCATGCTCTTCATGTGAAAGAGTCACATACTCACCGGTTCCGCAGGGGCATATAATATGCCCCTTACCCTTGGTAATTCCACCATCCATAATAAACTGAATGTTTTCCTTTAACGCTTCTATATTTAATTCATAGTTATCTTTGAAGGGAGTCATCACAATTACTGATGGTCCTCTGATCTTCCTCTTAATTTCTTCATAATCCATATTAACCACGATTACTTATAACATAATTCAGTTAAATATAAAGATTACGTGATGTATTGCGTAATCATACGATTACGCGCGCATAACCTGTGAATAATTCTTCTTTTCTGTTTCATGAAAAGATTGCTTTTGAAATCGTTGATTTTCACCTTTCCCTGCTTTAAACATGTTTTCAGCTTTACTAAAAATCGTGAGAAATAACCATAAAGGCTAAAAAAGGAATATTCAAACCTTATACATACGCAAAACTTATAATGTAAAAACGATATTAACCTTTAACAGAGGTTCAGATCATGTCTGAAGAAAGGGTTAGCAGAAGGAAGTATATTGCTGTTGCAGGTGCTGCCGCTGCTGCCGCTGTCATCGGTGGAGCCGCCTATTATCTGACTAGACCTGCACCACCCGCTCCGACACCTACACCGACACCCAAACCGACCGCAACACCCGCCCCAACACCAAAACCAACGGCTACTCCAGCTCCCACGCCTAAACCTACTTCAACACCTGCAGGAAAGGTGAAAGTTAAGTTCTGGGCTTGGTTGTATGGGCCTTTGCCAGAGTATTGGCGTACAAAACTGTATGAGTTTGAGAAGGCGAATCCAGACATTGAAGTAGAGTTTGTAGAGATGCCTAGCGAGGCTATGGTTGAAAAAGCGCCATCTGCACTTGCTGCTGGTGAAGGACCAGATATAATCTGGTTAGACGAGAGCTTTCTACCTGCCATACTAGACTATCTTCGTCCTATACCTGAAGAAGTGATGTCAAAAGAAGAGATAAAAACTAAATTTGGCGCTAGAGGGGATAAGCTTGACGTCTACTGTATAGATGGAAAGCCTATAGACAAAGGAGGAGAACCATACACTATACCTATCGGATGGTTCGCCGGCGCCCTCTTCTATAATAAAAAGTTGTTCGAAGAGAAAGGATTAACTCCAGAAGATGTGCCAAAGACCTGGGAGGAATTTTTGCCATGGGCACGGGATTTAACGGAATATGATGCTTCAGGTAGACCTGTTAAAAAG
>CAYSTQ010000353.1:0-1719 GCA_964433855.1 uncultured Thermoproteales archaeon | reverse complement strand
ATGCTAAAGTTGCGGTCTACGATTCAAAGGGCAGGAAGGTTCAGGAGTTCCAGCTATGGCAAAACGAGACAAAAGGCCTAGCGTTAACCACTAGAGAGGTGTATAGGGCTGTTTCAACGGGCAGGATAACTATAGCTTTAACAGGGGACGGCTCCGGTCAGCCGTTGATCGACCCTAGGGGGATGCCGCGCGGCAGGTACTTCCAGGCCGGGGTCTACCAGAGTCAGGCATACGTGTTCGTCACAGCCTACGAGCCCTGTAAGACCACGATATATTTCAAGGGATCCAAGGTCTATGAGCACGTCTTCACTCGGGAGGAGGCCGATGGCTTGACGGCATGGGTTCGCCCACTTGGACTTGACAAGGTTAAGACCGGCGTTATAGAGGTTAAGAGTACGGGTGATGTCAGCGTGACCGTAGCTGTCTCCTCCGGTTTAACAGGAAGATTTCCAGGCGGCCTCGGCGGCCAGGTTGTGGTTCCGGCTGGTGTTGAGTATAAGTTTGTCGTGCCTGGCGGGGGAGTAGTATTCGCGCCGCAGGGAGGTAGGCTTGAGATAGATGGGGCTGAGGTTGACATGGCTCCTGGCCAGTATCTTGAGCTGACTAACGAGACAGTGCACGTGGTCAAGGCTGATAAGCCGGTTATAGTCCAGGTTAGAGGAACGGAGGGAGACGACGGCTTCTACGCGCTATCCGACAAGGACGCAGTCTTCTACAGCCCACCCAAGCCAAGCCAGAAAAAGGAGACAGAAAGAGGAGCTGGGCTACCCATGGAGGCGGTAATAGGAGTGGCCGCGGCCGCCGCTGTAGCCGTGGCGCTGGTTATAGTTAAGCGACGGGCTTCAAGCTAGCCTCTCAAGGCCGAACTTATCGGCTGAACTGAACGGAAAAACTTATCTATACTATTTATTTTGTAGCGTGAGGGTGAAGACCCGGCTTGCAGAGCCTCGAAAGGGTTTCCGGCCTGCTGGCTAGGCAGGGACACAACTTCAGGGTTATGCTGGCTAAGAGGGCGGCCTCCTCCTTCGCCGCTGGGCTAACCCAGAACTACGCCTCCATATACGTGGTTAAGCTGGGCGCCGACCCGGTTCAGCTCGGCAGCCTTAACAGCGTGGGCAGTCTAGTCTCATCCCTTCTAGCAGCCCCGATAGGCTGGCTCGCTGACAGCTACAGCCTAAGGAAGGTCTATCTTGCGTGCTTCGCCCTAAGCCTGCTTGCGCCCCTGGCCTACGTGCTCGCGAACGACTGGAGGATCACGGTCATACCCATCATCATAGCCTACGTGAACACGGGTTCAACCACAATGCTGGAAACCATACTTATGGCCAACAGCCTGTGTGACAGGGATAGGGCTACCGGCTTCGGCCTAGCATACACGGCCTCAGGCCTGGCGGCTGCAGTAGCCCCGGCCATAGCTGGCCTCCTCCTCGAAAGCCTGGGAGGCCTGACGACAGGCGGCATAAGACTCCTTTTCACCTTTCAGCTAATCATAACTTCGGCGGTCTTCCTATGGGTAACGGCGAACCTAAAGGACTCGCAGCCGAGCCGTAGCAGCGGCGACGACGGCTTCATCCAGGGCTTTAAGGCTATACTGGGGAACAGGGCTATTCACAGGTGGCTAGCCGTCGAAACCCTCGGCTCCTTCATTTTCGGGGCAGTAGAACCGTTCACGGCCGTCTATGCCGCCGAGATCAAGGGGGCAGACGCCTTAACCCTAGG
>CAYSTQ010000352.1:0-1739 GCA_964433855.1 uncultured Thermoproteales archaeon | reverse complement strand
AGTAGGAATTACCCCCGAGCCTATGTTGAAGTTTTAAAATATGTGGACTTAATGACGAGATAAGTGTGGATATTCGTCGCAGACCAATGCCGCAGCTACTTTCGATGAAGACTGTAGAAGGATACTGAGCCTTCAAGCAACGCCCTGATATCCCCTGCTTCCTTTAGCTATATCGCTCCATATTTCTAGTTTCATCGCTATACAGTTTCATTGGTTCCTGCTAGCCCAAAAGGCTCACTCCAGCGTGGTTAATCACTTGAGATCGTAGCTAGCTGTCGAGTCTAACAGTATGTTAAAACCAGCCTGAACAGGCCTCCGGTATGGAGTCCAAGCCTGGAATATAGGGTTTAATGTCTAGAACAGGTGTACCGGCATATGCGTCTATAGGCTGAATACGGAGTTCCAGCCCTATTCGGCTTAGAAGCTTGACAGTGTAAAGCCCTATTGGGTTAGGCCTGCTCGGCGATCTGGTGGCGAAAACCCCTAGGAAAAGCTCAGGCCTCGGCCTTGGATGCACTTTTAACACGTCCCTCTCGGCTTTATGCATCCAGCAGAGGAGGATAATATGAGAGAAACGTTCTATGCCGTCCAGCCCCTCTCCGTACTCCGGAAACACAACAACCCGTGAAAAGCCTTCCTCATGCTCTACATAGCCTATAGGTTTCACGTGAAACATCCCTGTTTTAAGCATCGGCTCACCACCGCTACGAATTGAAACTTCAACTATATGGGCTTTAACACATTGCTTGCTTCTTCAGTAAGTATTGATTAAGAGACAAAACGCATCTTCATGCAGCTTGTTAAAACTTAAAAGCCTTTTGGGTTGATTGAGCTGTTTTAGACGGTCATAATAAATCGTAGGCTAAGTTCTCATTTTCATTCCGGTAATGATTTTTAGATTAGTCAGAGCTATATTTATTCAACAACATATGTCAAAGATCTAAAAATTTTTATTTTTTAATAATAAATATTATGTTTTACAATCACTTTATTCTGCATCACATACAACCCCCAATCCTATTTGAGAACGTTTTGAAGAATTACCGGGTTTCCCTTAGACATCCCTCATTTATCCTGGGAATTAATGGCTTTCTAACATAAGCCTTGTAAGCCTCGGTTTAATAATACCGGCCGTATTTGTAGCCTTCATCATACATAGCCACTATCTTCTCCGGTGGTGTTATAGGCTGAATATTATGGCACGGCGCCAAGATATAACCTCCATTCCTCCCAAGTATACGTATATTGTCCCTAACCTCCCTCCGTATCTCCTCCTCGGTGCCGAACGCCAAGGTGTGCTGATTATCCATCGCGCCATGAAACACTATCTTATCGCCGAAATCCCGTTTAAGAGACTCACGGTCCATCCCTCTACATCTCCACTGGACAGGGTTTAACACGTCTATGCCAGCCTTAACCAGGTCATGGAGAATCCTCCTTATAGCCCCATCATCATGGTGGAAGACGTAGGCGCCATAGTGATGAACGAGGCCTATCATGCGTTTAAGCCTAGGCAGAATAAACTCCCTTATCTGAGCCGGGGAGTACAGCAGGTCGTTCTGACCGCCGAGGTCCTCGGCCACGTAGCTCAGGACTAGAAGGTCCTTGGGCAACTGCTCGAAAACACTCTTCGTATATTCAAGATGGAACTCCAGTAGCTTGTCCAGGCAGTAGTGGACCATCTCAGGATTCCTTATTAGGTCTAGGTAGGCCTGTTTCTCGCCTCGCAGATGCTTGTA
>CAYSTQ010000351.1:0-1748 GCA_964433855.1 uncultured Thermoproteales archaeon | reverse complement strand
CGCCCAGGTCTACCTAGACTTCGCTCTCGCACAGGCGTTGAGAGGCATGTCCTTCACCCTATTCTACGCCGCGAGCCTAGCCCTGATAGGGCGTCTTAGCAGGGGCTCCGCCACGATCACAGGGTACTATGGGCTCTCGCGACAGGTGGGGTCAGTCGTAGGCCCATTCCTCGGCGGCCTGGTCTCAAACTACTTGGGGCTTAGAGAGACGTTCATCGCTCTCTCGTCTATGTCGCTCTCCGCCTTAATCCCCATGATTCCGATCCATAGAAAGACGAAGTCTTCAACTCCCCACTCTGTACAAAGTTAGACTTACCCGTTCTCTGGTTTTCACGATCAGGAAGTCTCTATAGGTTCTATCCAGCAGTATGGCTTCTTCTCCGCGTAGGCGTTGAACGACCTTAGGCCTACGACCCCTATATGGGGCAAGTATAGACGCCTCGACCGTCTGTAAAGCGACTCTAGCCTCTCTACCGTTAACCGGGTTTCTAAGGACCGCCATCCGGCTTCCCCTATAGACCTCGTAAAGCCTATCCGATACCACGGCCACGTGAGTCATCTGGGACTCCCTTGTCCAAGTAGGCTGTGCCTCAGGCAACTCGGCCGGAGCAGGGTAGACAGTCAAGTCCTCGAGGGTTAAGACGTGGGTAAGCGGCTTAGGAGCCTCGGCTAAACCTGAGAAGACCTCGGCTAGGTAGAACCGACCTCCAGAGACCTCTGACAGAGCCTTAAGCGTACCGGTGAAAGCGTCTTCGCCGACGGCTATGGTATGGATCTTAACTCCGTTCCCAGAGACCTTCTTGGCGATGTCTACGAGCTCCTGTTCAAGCTCTATAAGCCCCTCGAAGCCTATGGAACGGTCTAGGCTCAGGTTTGCCCTTCCGTCAGATATGAGTACGACCTCTCCGTCGGGAGTAGCTAGCGTGACGGCTTTCTCCAACCCAGCGGCTATCCGGCTGACACCCCTAGGCCTGAGAGAAGCAAGTAGCTCTCTCACCTCGTCAGGGTATATCCGCTTAGGCTCTAGAAGAACCTCAGGCTCCGAGTCGAATACGATCAGCCCAGTAAGCGTTTCAGGCTCTACCGTCTCAACGGTCTTAACGGCCGCCTCGACGGCTTGTTTAAGCTTCGAAGGCTCTCCGTAGCCCATGCTCTCGCTTATGTCTAGGCATAAGACTAGTCTCCTCAAGTTTCCACCGTGACGTTATGTTTTTGAAAAGATGTTTAAAGCTCTATCAACCTGTACTGGCTGCTTCCAAGACCGGCTTTCTCAGCCACCTCCACCTGAACGTAGGGGTCTCTACCATGTATGCGTAGAAACTTGTTTTCACCTGGTTTAAGCCCATACTTATCCGCCACAGACCCTGGAACAGGCGGGGCTTGGTTTATAAGGTCTAGCCCAGCCTTCTCTATGGAAACTAGGTCTTTAGAAGCCGCTATCCCTATGTCTGGAACCAAGGGTATCATGCCGAAGGCGGTGCAGTCGCAGTGCTCCACGACGTCCATTATCCAAAGCATATGGAGAACCTTACCCTGCTTATTGGATAATACCGCCTTAACCACGTCAGCCATGGCTTCGTGAAAGGCTTTCACACCTCCCTCCCTCTCCTTCGAGTGCTGAGCCCTCCTAGTCCTCTGGGTTACGCAACCCAACGCTATGTTCTTGATGACGCCGCCGTATCCCGCTCCTCCATGGCCTTTAGCGTGGGCGAAGTTTATCAAGACGTCTGCATCGTATATGTTACCCG
>CAYSTQ010000350.1:0-1752 GCA_964433855.1 uncultured Thermoproteales archaeon | reverse complement strand
AGCAGGGAGATTCTTGCACACAGCCTCTTCAACGCTTGGAGGCACATCCGTGGCAGCGTTCGCCCCCTCACGGCTCTGAGGCTATCTGCAAGGGCTGTGCCACCAGCCCGATGGGCATACCTCCATTAAGGAGGGCGCCCATCCCCCGAAAACGCTGTTTGGCACTCCTCTATTTAAACCTATCAACGCCATTCATCCCCCCGCAGAAGCAGGAGGCTTTCTGGCGTCGTTTTGTAAGTAGAGCCCTCGGAATATTTGTTTGACGGGGGGCTTTTTAACCACATGTATTCTTCGAATGCCTGGCACAGGGCTTCAACGTTCTTAAGCGGAACATCCGGATATATGCTGGCAGTGAAAATTAGTCCTCCTTTTCGGTTGCTATTTTCTCTACTGCTGTTTTTCACGTATTGCCTTACCTGCCTAGGGCTTGAAACTGATACAGGCTGGATAGCTATCAGCTCTAAACACGTGAGAGTGAGGGTTAAGCCGGGCTTTAATATGTCCACGAACATATAGGCGCTATATTCTCAGGGTTTTCATAGCGCACGTATTTTTTCAAATAATCGTAGCCATGCGACAGTGACAAGCGCAAGCCCAGTAACAACCACTATAGCTGTGTCCAGGTACTTACCCGTATTTGCTAGCTTTATTATGGCTCTCCTGCTTAACGGCAAGTCCGGCTTAGCCATGTAATTAAATTGAAATATCCTGTCAATAGTTGGGAGCTGAGGCGGCAGAATAGCTGGCTTAATATACTGCATCTCCTGCACTCTAACCCTCTCAATATCCGTGTCTTTTACCAAGTTAACGGCTTTGCTGCTTAATACATGACCGATAAAGACTGCTAGAAGGGTTAATAACCCGAGGATCGGGAATGTTGACATATCAAGGAAGATCGATAGGGATATGAAGAAGTCAAGAAACCAGTGGACAAGAAGTGTGACTGGGGCACTAGCCCTCCCATACCGCTTAACTAGTTTATGTATTTGACTTTCTAAATCCAAGCCTCTATATTCTTCTACAAGCCTCCATTTGAGCCTGTTGAGCAAGCCAGCGTATACTTCACTAGAAAGCACACCTAGGAAGATAAAGGTCTTTTGAACGGAGACAAAGACCCATAAAACATCAGTAGCTGTGAGCGTCACCTCACCCACCGCTTTGGGATAGCTTCTCACACAGTTCCTCGACAAACCTATAAAGGAGCGGCCTGTTATAACCTTTCTCCTGCCTTGTTAGTCTATCGTCAAGACTCCTTGCTCTGACAGTAGAGCACCTAACTTGAACCATAGGTAGTCGGAGTGAAAGCCCGCTATGATCCCTTTTAGTTTTTCATCTTTGTACACTAGGGTTAGTGAAAAAACCTTCGCGATCTCCGTAGACGCCTTTTAAAGCGGCTTTAGTTCTAAGCTCGCACGGATTCAGACAAGGGAAGCAGTTGGCTTTCAGGGACTACTTCAAGCGAGCTAATTCTTTCAACCCACATGTATGCTACGTCGAAAGAGTATTGTCTGACAATGTAGAGCGTGTTTAAGCTAGGTCGCTTCTAGATCCCGAACTTGCAAGGCATTCACCACATGTTTCTGAATCCGGCTACGTGAAGATGGCCTTCCCTGATAAGCCTAGGATCCATATCGGAGAAAATATATTCAAGCCTTATTAGCCTAACCAGCCGACTTCCTTTCCCGGAAGAAGGTCTTATAGCTGCAAAGCCTACGGGCAGTAAAGCATTTAGGGCTACACAGCTTTTAGCCT
>CAYSTQ010000349.1:0-1766 GCA_964433855.1 uncultured Thermoproteales archaeon | reverse complement strand
GGTACATGGCTAGGAAGCCGCCGAAATATATATTCCAAGGAAACCTGCTGTATTTTTTGAAGTAGTCAAGAGTCTCGTTCCACTTGGGTGTCGGGAAGTGAATATACTCCACTGTCAGAATGCCTTTCAGATACTTCCTAGCTGGCTTGTAGATATCGGTGTCTATCCAGAGCACGTCCGGCTTCTCAGTTTTCAAAGCCTTGATAAGGGGTATCCAAGTCAATGCTCGTTGGTAAATCCCGAAGGCGGGTATCAACTTATCCAGCAATACATACTTCCTGACGTTTGTGAGGTCAATGCCGAACCACTCCCTGTATTTCTCCTCTCTGAAACCTGTAGTAGCTACTACAACAACCTCAAACCCCATTTGCCGCAACACTTTGACCACGAATGAGTTTACAAGCTCACCACCGCCAACCCTATCCCAATAGTGGTGACACACTATAGCCTTCACCTACCTCGCCTCCACACCACCATTTTTCGCGAGAGGCCTTTATAATAATCAACCACCGGCACATCATAGGAAAACAAGGAATAACAGTTTAAAAAGGTACCTGAGAAGCTTGGAGCCCCGACGCCTTGTTACAGCTTCTTCAACCAGTTAAAAATATTATGATTTTTAAACGCTGTGGAACGCGTTGCACGGGAAGCTCTGCCATAATAAGTATGTTTTGGCTTGTTATCAACCACTTTGTCGCACTGTAGCTCAGAGGGCACTCGTTACTCACAATTCTTAAACCCTTGAACCTAGCCAGTAAATAGGAAAAGGGTTCCTGACGTGAAGAAGGCCGTGCTCTCTGTCGGGCCGGGCTGTGGGGTCGATGATTCGGGTGGCTCTTCTCCAGTCCGTGGGCTCGGTGGATATCAGGGTTATCTTGAACCCAGCCTTTTTGAGGGCTTCGATGGCGGCTAGACAAACCCTTTTGGCGCCTCCAACGCTGTTCAGGGTGTTGTGTATTACGAGCGCTGTCTTCATGTCCGGCTACCCCGGCGCTAGGCTTTCCAGGTTTTAATTGTCGGCCACATGTATAACGGTGGTTGCCGCTGGCCGCGTGCAGCGGCTGCGGGTGGCGGAAGCGCCGGCTTTCGGCTTGAGGGGTACCGGTGGCCACGTTCTCCCTGTAGCCCGCATTGGGCGCAGGGTTTTTCCCGGGGACAGTATCTCGCCAGCTCCGCGTGGGCACGTTGGCGGCTGAACGGGCTCGCGTTTACGGTTTTCACTGGATTATTTTTAGGCCGTACCGCACGTATTTCTCGTAGGGTTCCCTGTTTTTGGTCCATAGAGCCGCCTTCCTGGTTATGGCGGTCGTGGCGATTATCAGGGTTTTCATGTCCGGGTCTTGGCCGGCTGCTGCGAGCTCTGCTCTGAGCCTGGCTGCGCTGTCGGCGGTTTCCCTGTCGAGCGGTATGGGCGTTATGTATTCGTCTATGATCGCCTTTATATGGTCGCGCCTGGCGGCGTAGGCGGCGGACATTATCTCGATGTAGACTATGACTGACGTCCGGAGGACGCGGTGCTCGGCCAGCTCGACTATTCTGTCGAACGTCTCTTTTTCGAGGAGGTCTAACAGGGTGTCTGTGTCAAGATGAATCTCCCTCATTTGAGCCCACCTATTTTCTCGAGGGTTTTCCGGAGGTCTTTTAAGCCGCCCCGCCTTCTCGCCTGCTCGATGTCCTTGGCGAGGCTTGCGGCCTTCAGCTTCTTCCAGTATAGGGCGAGCTTGTAGACAGCCTCGCCTAGGCTGCTGGCCTCGAACTCCTCCCTT
>CAYSTQ010000348.1:0-1784 GCA_964433855.1 uncultured Thermoproteales archaeon | reverse complement strand
CTCACGAGCCCTGGGATCCACCCAGGGAGTACGCCGACATGTACTGTCCAGGCTACGACGGGATCGACTACATCCTTGGGCGACCGCCCAAGGACGCCACCCCTGAAGAGATCGAGCGGGTTAAAGCCCTATACTTCGGCGAGGTAACGCTCGTCGACAAGTGGCTGGGCTTCTTCCTCGAGAAAATAGGTGACCTAGGCCTATGGGATGACACGGTCGTCATGATATTAAGCGACCACGGCACGCAGCTCATGGATCACACCAGATTCGGTAAAGGGCCCGACGAGCTACATCCGTTTAACACAAGGATAGTCTGGATAATCCGTCATCCTGAGGGGCCTAGGGGCAAGGTTGTAGATGCCTTCGTTCAGAGCCACGATGTTTTTCCCACGGCCCTAAGCCTGCTCGGCGTCCCCTGTCCCCAGGTTGACGGAGTGACGGTCTGGCCTCTAGTCACGGGTGAAAGGGAGAGGATCCGCGACTATATCGTGACAGGCTGGGCTGGCTGGAGAATAGGGCCTGCTGGCGGAAGAGCGTCGGTGAGAACCGATGAATGGAACTACGTGGTCACAATAGATCGGGAGGACAGGGGCGAGCTGTATCATCTCCCCGAGGATCCCGAGGAGAAGGTTAACGTGGTAGACAAGTATCCTGAGGTGGCGGCGGAGCTCAAAAAGAAGGTTGAGGCGTTGCTTGGACAGCCTCTTCCGGCGACGTTGCCCGAGCTTTGCGACCGAGCCCTATCGCCCATAGCCATGTACTGGGAGAGCCGGCGCAGATTACCGCCAGAGGAAAAACGCGTCCTTCACGACGTACCCTAGCCCTGTCGCTTCCCATTAGTACCGAAGTATTTCTCTCTTATTTTCTCATCCACTATTCTAGCTATCATGGCGTTGGAGACTAGGACGTATTTAGCCCCGATGAGCTCAGCCAGGTCGGCGGGCTTATGGTCCTGGGTAACCAGTATCAGGCCGTTCCTTTTAGCGTATTCGACGACCTCCCTGTCGCTGGCACCCTGCAGCCCGGCCTCCTGGACAGTCACCACTTCCCATCCGAGCGCCTCGAAATACTCCTTGAGGCCAGCGTACATCTCGTCTAGGAGAATCCTCATCTCGTCAACCCTAGCCCGGCGCTCCAGACACTTGGAACACATAGGTTCCAGACCCAACCCTGAACACCACGTAGCCGTCCTCCTCCCAACCCTCGAACACTCCTTCAACTCCTCCGAGGAATCTGCCGTCCCTCCATACAACGGTTTCCCCTTCTTTAACCACCACTTTTTCGAACTCCATTTTAGGGACGTAGACCGTAGCCTTGCTGCCAACCGGTACAACGACCCTCATCGTCAGCCCGTGAGCCGTCCTATGCCACTCGCAGGCCACCAGGCCTCTTATGGTCCACGTTGAGCCGCTGGCATGCCTCAGGTCGCCTACCACACGGGGCTTAAACGCTATGTGACGGAAACCGGGCGCTGAAGGATCTACGTTTATGCCAGCTAACGCTTTGTAGAACCATGCGTCGACGCTGCCGAGCATTATATGGTTATGGGAATTCATCCCCCGCCCAGTCAGGTACTCCCATCTCTCCCAGAGCGTCGTAGCCCCCTCTTTTATCATGTAGCCCCAGCTCGGATAAGTTTCCTGGGCGGCCACTGCGTAGGCTAGGTCAGCCCTACCGTACTTGGTAAGGGTCTCAAGCAGGTACCGTGTCCCGACAATTCCGGTGTTCAGATGCTTGTCGCGGACGACCTCCACGTCGTGGACCAGGCTTCTGAAAACGGTCTC
>CAYSTQ010000347.1:0-1802 GCA_964433855.1 uncultured Thermoproteales archaeon | reverse complement strand
ATAATGCCTTTATTAAGGCTATGCTTAGGGAGCGGGGTGACCGGAGATGAATAGGCTAGGCCTGCTGGAGAGGCTTGGGTCAGAGCGTAGGTCAAGGCTAGTGTTAGCCCTTGACAAGGCGCCTGGTGGCCTGGAGGGCGCCTGCAGGATTCTATCGTCCTTAACCGACTGCGTGGCCGGGGTTAAGATAGGACTCCCCCTCACGCTGAGCCTAGGTGTTGAAGGAGTTCGAGAGATTGTAGATAGGTTCCGTGGAGACTACTGTTTCATAGCGGATTATAAACTGGCGGACGTGCCGCATGTTCAGGCCCAGGTAGCTGAATGGTTGGCGAAAACCGGGTTCCATGCGGCAATATTTCATCTTTTTCCCATGAGTCTCCACGGTATAATTGAGAGATGTAGAGAATTAAGCTTAGACGTGATAGGTGTAGCGATGATGAGTCATCCTGGCGCCGCCCTGTTCGAGAAATGCTTTAATACATTGTTAACGTATGCCAGGGAGGCTGGCGTGGATGGTGTTGTGGTGGGCGCCACTAGGCCCAGCTATATTAGGGCTGCTAGGGAGATACTAGGGGAAGAAGTAGTTATATTATCGCCCGGTGTGGTTAAACAGGGGGCGCCTGCCGGCGACGCTCTGCGGAACGGGGCTGACTACGAGATCGTCGGAAGATATATTACCGGTAGCCGCGACCCTAGGAAGGCCGCTTTAACGATAGTGGAGGCCGAGAGAGGGGTTATCTATGGCTAGCCTGTCGGAGATGCTTTACAGGATAGGCTGCATAAAGTTCGGTTCATTCAAGCTCACCTCTGGTGCCCTCAGCCCGGTATATGTGGATCTACGCCTGTTGCCGAGCCACCCGGAGGAGTTCGAGGCGGTGGTTGACATGTGCGTCGAGGCCGTATCAAGCCTGTGCTTCGATGCTGTCTGTGGGATAGCGACAGGCGGCATCCCTCTTGCCACACTTATAGCTTATAAGACGCGTAGACCGCTTATCTACGTCCGTAAAGGTGAGCGGAGACACGGGACTAGAAGGCTTGTGGAGGGAGACTACAGGGAGAGATGGCGGGTGCTCTTGGTTGATGATGTGGCCACCACTGGCGGTAGCCTGACGCAAGGTGTTAAAGCGCTAAGGGGGGTTGGGCTTGATGTAGAAAACGCTTTAGTGGTCGTTGACAGGGAGCAGGGGGCTGCTGAAGGGCTTGGAACGATAGGGGTTCGTCTACATAGGGTGGCTACTCTTAGAGACGTCGTTGAGGAGCTTTACGGTTTAGGCCTTATAAGTAATGAGGATTACAGACGTGTCGTCAACTATCTTTCCTGGGGTGGAGACCCTGCACGTTAAGGGCGTGGTAAAATCCGTGGAGACCCTTAACCGGAAGGTTAAGCTTTTCCAGATCATGCTTGAGAAGGATATTAGGCCGTCCCCTGGACAGTTCATCATGTTTTGGGCTCCGGGGGTCGGCGAAATACCTTTGAGTGTTTCAGACTACGTTGAAGGATTGCTTGACCTAGTGGTGGCTAGGGTGGGCAGAGTTACCGGCTGGATGCATGACAATGTTAAACTTGGCGACTTAGTAGCGGTCAGGGGGCCGTATGGCAGAGGGTTTACAGTTAGTGGAGGGGGTAGATGCCTTCTAGTGGCTGGTGGGGTTGGCCTGGCGCCGCTGGTGCTCCTAGCTAGGAGGCTCTCAGAAGCTGGATCGATTGTTGATGCTGCGGCTGGTTTTAAATGCGCTGAGGAATCACTGTCCCTGGACAGGCTGAAGAGGTTTACGGACCAGCTCATTATAGCCAGCGCAGC
>CAYSTQ010000346.1:0-1804 GCA_964433855.1 uncultured Thermoproteales archaeon | reverse complement strand
AACCCTATAAGCTTTTTTTCATACAGAAGTCCATTGCTCTTTAATCGAAATTCTTCCATAGAAGCTATCGGAAAGAGGTATCCATTTAGGCTCTTTTTGAGAAATTGTTAAATATTTCCTGGTGTAAAAAGGGTCATCATGAAGGAAAACCCCTCTATTACCGCGGTGCTTCTACTTTCTGTAGCTCTAACCGTTTCGGTGGTATTACCATGTGTTTTCGGACAAGAGCTGACTGTGGAAGAGCTGTGGAGCGATCCCATGGAGGTTTTCGACCTCGCGGTGTCGAGCGACGGAAACTATATAGCCGTCGTCAACGACGCAGGTCTATACTTTTTCGCAGCAGATAACCCAGAGCCGTTATGGTGGTTTGAACTACCGGGCGGCTTTATGTCCGTCGCGATATCCGCGGATGGAAACTACGTCGTAGCCGGAAACGACACGGGGTACATCGGCTACTTCGCCGACGCCTCTACTAAGACCGGTCTTGTCGCAGAGGCCACGTGGTGGAGCGAGGATCTCGGAGGCGCGGTCGAGCCTGGGACGCTGGACATGTCTAGCGATGGAAACTACGTGGTGTTAGGTGGGTCGGGTGAAAACATATACTACTTTGCAGATTGCACGTCAAGGTCGGGTACAGGGCAAGCTGCGACATGGGTCGACTACAGTGTCGGATCAGAAGTTTACGCCGTGGACATATCTTCTGACGGAAGATATGTGGCAGCAAGTGGAACCTATGATGGTAATGACGAGGGATTCGTCGCCTTTTACAAGGACGCTGATGTAAAGATCGGTACTGTCAGCCCTGACTGGTATTTCATAAAGGGAAACGCGGCGTTAACAGACGTGGCGGTTTCAGATGATGGATATGCCGTCGCCTCTGTATCTACGCCCAGAAAAATACCCTTTTACACTTTATACTACTGGGCGAATGCCTTAACGCTCATAGGCGACCCAGCGGCGACTTGGACAAGCACCTATATCTATACCTCGGTCGATATGAGTTCCGACGGCGATGAGGTTGTCGCCGTAGGGGGCGACCTACTCGAAGCCCCGTACCTCCACTTCTGGTCTGGAGCCAGAGACCTTTCAGACAAGCCTATGGAAACCTGGGCGGCTCTACAGGATGTGGATGTGAGCGAGCTTAGCGCCGCTATAAGCGACGACGGCAGCTTAATAGTGGCCACGACCCGCGTAGACGACTCCTACTCCGTAATATTCTTCACGTCAGACGGCGACGTTATAGACGAGCTCCCTCTCGCGTCGTCCAGCCCTATAATATCCATGTCTGAAGACGGTAGCATAGTCGCGGTCGGAGGGCCAGGCTACGACAGCATCTATGTATTCAAAGTAATAAGACCTGGGCCCGTCGGAGGCATAGTATCGCCCACCCTGCCCATAGCCCCTATCGCTGTGATAGCTGCGATAGTTGTAGCAACGGTACTTGTTACCAAGTTATGGCTACATAAGTAGAAGCTCCCCCTCCCCCTTTATCCGAAACCACACCTCACCCACATATGGTATCGACCGCGTTCCCTACTAGGCCTCTTAGAAACCTCATCTCATCCTAGAATAGTAGCTCCCTGTACTTCTCTCTATCATAGTATCCGCGGTCTCGACATCGCCAAGCCCGACAGGCACAGAGCCGGTACTAGTAAAAGTACCGGCACCCGATGGAAAAGCCCCTAGTACTTATAAACCCCCTAGGAAACCCCGGAAAGCCTAGAGCCAGGCTTCTTTTCCAGAAATCGGGATGCGGGGGGTGGGATTCGAACCCACGAAGGGCTACCCCACAGGGTTCTGAGCC
>CAYSTQ010000345.1:0-1811 GCA_964433855.1 uncultured Thermoproteales archaeon | reverse complement strand
CAGCCCTGTGTAAACCCCTCCGCGCGTCACCTGCATTGCGTTAGCATCGGTTCCGCTGGGACCGGGTATGGGCTCCAGCTGGTAGGGTATCTTCTCCTCCTCAGCTACCTTACATATAAGCCGCCAAAGCTTCTTGCTGAAGTTCGGCCCTATCCCTATTGCGGGCCCCTTGCCCAGCGATATGCCGCTGACCAGGTTAGCTGGAACCCCTGGCGCCACAGCATGCGTTACATCCATTGCTATCCCCACATCTGGGTTTATGGAGAATGTGGCTGTCCTAGCACCACGTAAGCCCACCTCTTCCTGCTCGGTCGCCACTAGGTAAACAGTAGGTTCAACGTCTTCCTGGGCCAGTTTCTCTGCTGCTATCACCATAGCTGCCACACAGGCCTTATCATCAAACCCTGCCCCGGTAGCCTTATTGTTTCCAAGCCTCTTAGTCTTCGTATCCAGCGTTATGGGGTCGCCCACCCTCACTCCTAGGGACTCAGCCTCCTCCTTTTTACCTACTCCCACGTCTATAACCATATTCTTTATATCAGGAGCTTTCTTAGCCTCCTCCGGCGAATACCTCAGCAGATGAGGTGGTTTAACGGCTATCACTCCTGTTACCTCGCCTTTCTCGGTATGTATGACAACCCTGCGGCCATAAATCACGCGGCTGTCCCATCCTCCAACAGGCGCAAAATAAATCTCACCGTTGCTGCCTATGTCTCTAACTATAAACCCTATCTGATCCATATGTGCTGCAATCATCACCTTGAAGTCAGAGGAACCCTTCATCACACCTATCACATTACCCATAACGTCCTCCCTAACCTCGTCGACATATTCTTTAAGGAAATCCTTTATTACAGGCCTAACAGGCTCGGTGAATCCTGAGACGCTAGGCGTATCAACTATTTTCCTGAGAATATGATACGCTCTATCTATGTCCATTCACTTCACCACATGACAAGAAGCCTACACTAATAAATACTTTAAGCCACGACTTTAACCGGTTTACCAGCCTAGCCGCTTTTAGATTCATAGAGAAAACGCTCTACAACCCCATGTATGACCTTAATAGCGAACTCAAGGTCTCTGATAGATATTTTCTCGTCTACCCCGTGTATCATGCCAGCGACCTTATCATATGTTGTTTCAGGGCTAAAAGGCCAGAACCCGTAGCACACGCTTCCGAAGGCCAGCCTTAGCCATCTAGAGTCTGTGCCGCCCGTGGAGAGGAGCGGTGTCACCTCAGCACCAGGCGCTAACTTGCTAAGCGCCTCACTTATCGTTTTAAATAGGGGGGTGTCAGCTGGCGAATCGCTAGGCGCCTGATCCTTCAAAATCTCAAGCTCAACATCTTCTCCAAGCCTTTCCCTTATCCAGGAAATAACTTTCTCAGATGAGCTACCCGGCAATATTCTACAGTCAAACACCGCCTCACAGTAGTCAGGCACAACGTTCTCCTTGTAGCCGCCCTCAGCCATAGTCACTGTCACGGTGTCGTGCAGCATAGCCCTGAAGGTCTCAGCTAACACTTTGTTTTCGCGGGCTAATAGGTCTAGGGCTGAATCGGATAAGCCCGGCGTCAATATCATATCGGCCAAGCTAGGCCGCCCCATGCCCTCAAGCATACGGGTTATGAAATCTCTAACTACTGGAATAGCTCTGAAAGGAGGCATACTAGTCGACAATCTTGACACCCCTTTGGCCATCTTCACGAGCGCGTTGTCACCTAGACCTGGGACGGAGCCGTGGGCAGGCCTCCCGCGGAACTTAGCCTTAACCCAACATATCCCCTTCTCAGCTGTCTGCACAGTATA
>CAYSTQ010000344.1:0-1814 GCA_964433855.1 uncultured Thermoproteales archaeon | reverse complement strand
GGATACGCCTAGGGCTGATGCTATGATTACCGAGTGTTTAACGGCTTTGTCGCTGGAAATGGTCATTAAAAGTATCCCGACGATAAGCATAAATAGGCCTATTAAGGTACCAAGCATCTCAACACCTTTAAAAGCAGTTCTCTAATCCAGTCGGTTCTATATATCCTTATAGGGTATCGGTTCCTTCCAGCCTCTTTTTGTCTTTTCTAAACTTTGACTTGTAGTGTTTCCCTGCCCGGATCACGTATTGGCTGTTTTCATAAGGCCTGCAAAGGGATGTTGAACGCCTTTGGCTAAGATTAAAATAGTCGTAGCTACTTCTAGATTTTGAGCTGTCCGGGTGAATCTGTTTGTCGTGATGAGCCTCGTAAGGTCTGAGACGTTCCCGAGCCGATGACGAGCGCTGGAACTTCTGAATAATGCAGGTCATGCACCGGAAATACCGGTTAGAGCGTCGACAGTCTTATTTGGGTTAAAAAGCTAAAGATAGGTTGTTGTAATAGCGTCAGGCTTCATACGGTGGTGGACTCTTGGTTTTAGATGGTGTTAGCGTTGTTACGACGACGTTTAACGAGGAGGAAAACCTGCCGAGGCTTATACGTGAAGTGAGACGGGTTTTAGCAGGTTTCCCACATGAAATAATAGTTGTTGACGATGATTCCGAGGACTCCACGTATGAAATAGCTCTTCGCATGGCGGATAAGGCTTATAGGACAGCTAGACTTGGACAGACTCGTTGCCTCCTCTTAGGCATGAGGGTTGCTAAGTATGAATCTGTAGTAACCATAGATGCCGATCTCGAGAATCCGCCGCGTTTAATACCAAGGCTTGTCGAGATGCTTGGGGAATACGATGTTGTTAACGCGTCGAGAAGCGTGTTACCGCGGCCCAGCGAGAGATTAGCCGCAAGGCTGCTGGGCGGTTTTCTCGGGGTAAGCGATGTTTTCTCTAACTTCCGCGCTTTCCGAAGGCATGTAATAGATGATATTGAGCTACGGCTGGGTGAGACGTTCGGCGGCGAGCTACTGTTATCTGCTGTTGAGAAAGGGTATAGGGTTGGTGAGCTAGTTTATAATCCTCCGCCTAGGAGAAGCCAGCCTAGAATAGGCGGTCGTGTGAAGGCTAACCTTAGACTGTTGGCGGCTGTAGCTAGGCTGGCTAGAAGGACTTGGAGCCTGTCTCTGTGAGGTTTAGCCTTCTTCCGTCGGATTGCTTAAGACTATATGTTAAACTGGCCAAATATGTGTTGGTGACGGCGTTGTTGGCTCCGTTGCCTGAGATATACGAGGCTGAGTGTAGAAGGATATCCAGCTGGGATAGAACGGGTGGTAACAGGGATTTCATAGTGGTGGAGCCTGGTAAGACATATACTTTAGGCGAGATAGACGGGCCTGGGTTGATAAAAAGGGTGTATTTCACTCTGTTTAGCCCCGATAGGATGTGGCCCCGCCAGTTCATACTCAGGATGTACTGGGATGGTGAGAAAAAACCTAGTGTAGAAGTCCCGCTGGGCGATTTCTTCGGCATAATGAACTGCCAGATAGTTTACTATGCTAGTGCATTGCTCCAGGTAGCGCCCGGTGCCGACACGTTCATAACGGCTGGCATGACGTCCTTCATACCTATGCCTTTCTCTGAGTCAGCTAGGATAGAACTTGTAAGCGAGACTCCAAGGGAGATACCCCTATGGTATCATGTGGATTATGAGCTTCGTGATATACCGGACAACTGGGGCAGGTTTCACGCCCAGTGGAGAAGGGAGAATCCTACTAGGGCTGTGCCTAGGCCGCAGGAGGGCGAGTTGAAAAACGATA
>CAYSTQ010000343.1:0-1831 GCA_964433855.1 uncultured Thermoproteales archaeon | reverse complement strand
AAGAGGTTTTCCTTACAACTTCCGCTACTTTTTCGGCCATTTCAATTGTCGGCTCAGGCTCAGTTTTGAAGATTGAAATCTTTTTTCTGCAAAGGTTTTAGCACATTTTTTAATAGGCCAATTTTTTCGAGAACCTTATCTGTTACAATTAATATTTTATTTCCACCAAATTTTTCTACTTCATCCCCAATCTTTTCTATGGCGTTTATTCCAAAAATTATTTTAGGAAGTTTCAAGCTGAAAGTTAGCTCCCTCACTTTTAGCTCCCTCCTTTCTTCACTAAATACAGCGCGCGCATGCCCTCCTTCTAAATCAATTGAATTCTATCCGCTTCTTTGTGTTCTAAAGTTGTGATCACCCACTTTAGCGAGAACATAGATCAATCCGCCCCACAATTTACTATTCTCAATGGGTTTTCTAATTTAACTTTTTCGTTTGGTTCTGTGCGTTGTCACTTGTCTCTGTTTGCGGTTTCCGGGTTTATCTAGGAACTTTTTGGTGCATTCTATAATGCCAGAAAGGGGCTTCATGGTTGCTAGGGTGGAGAGTCTCCGCTATGAGGATGTTCCTCTCTTAAGTTTTTCGGCGGTTACTTGAGTTCTGCGAGGCTAAGTAGCCCTCCGTCCGTCTAGGTCCAGCCAGTCCTTCTGGTGGCCATGTAAACCCTCAACCATATTATGGAGCTGCGTGTAGCGCTCACGCCACCGTACATTATCCATCCGGGGCTCTTCGAGGTTCATGTTCCGGTAGTATGCACCTACATACTCATGTTGTCCAGCAATAGCAAGGCCTGAAAGGCTTCCTTTCAGCATGTTCTCCTCCAGATCTGCGCTGAGTCCTAAGGCTTTAAGACGGGCAGTCGTTAGTATGCGTGCCTTATCCATCTTCCTATAGCAGAGCTTAAGAGTATCGGGCTTACCCTCTAGGAAGGCTTAGCGTTCCTCTGAACCCTATAAGAGGCTTAATGTCTAAGAGCTCCAGTAATGCGTAGATCCGTGGTGAAGAGCATCCGTTGTCGAAGCATGCCTCCCTTAGAATAACACCCTGAACCATAGCCTTCAGGAGGAGGGAGTACAAACATACACGTCTCATCAACGTTTCCAGACGTGACAGCCCAAGTCAGGTTTGTCACGCAACAGACGAGCTTGTGAACGAGATAGCAGAGCCTCCTGTAGTAACCGTTGTATTCGACTTCAGCATCCCCGGGCAACGCTTGGATGGTGAAGCGCCACCAGCAACGGCAAGCCTCATCTCGATGTCACGTGCCTTCAAGACCTTCCCTATAGTCTTCATCAGGACTTCATGGATCACGATAAGCCCCTCAGTCTTAACCCTAACGTTGAGCTAGTGCTTGTAGCTCAGCCTCCACCTGAAGCCCAGAAACCTCAAAATATCATCGTCCAAGAACCTCTAGAACTTAGTCAGGAACCTACACCTCCTCAGCCTATACAATGCGTATAGCCTTAGCATAGTCTCTAGAGGATGCTTATACCTCTACGGCTCACAGTAGAACCCTTCAAGAACGGCTAAGATAGGCGTCAGGTCAAGAAATCTCAAGAACCTAGCAACCTCCACAGGATCATCTCCATCCATAAATACGCTGAGACCCGCCACCCAAAATACCATACCGCAGAAACAACAAAAAGCTGATCAGAAGCCTCATATAAATTTAATTACCAAAGTTGTTAAGTTGCCGTGTGCAGAGAATGGAGTCTAAAGTGGAGTCGAGAAAGAAGCTGATGCCCATTTTCATGTTCATCGGTATGGGCATAGGCTTCATGATGATCGATTACCTTGGTGGAACGGCCTTCCTAGCTTTCATGTTTATTGG
>CAYSTQ010000342.1:0-1853 GCA_964433855.1 uncultured Thermoproteales archaeon | reverse complement strand
GCTCTAACGCCCTTTTAAGCGCCCTCTCAGGCTTGTAAAACGGCTCCACGAAAACGCTGAAAAACTGACAGTCGACCCCAGCCTCCCTCAGCCTAGGTATGTCAGCATGTCCAACACCGCTTCTAGAGGAAAGGTCCCTAGGCTTAAAACCCCTGGCGTATGGCCGCGTCACTGAGTGTAGCAGGGAATCGCAGTGTCCATCCACAACTATGTTCTCTCTATGAATTAGGACAGCCTCCTCTAAAAGGCTAGACAACATCTCACCCATTAAATAGTGCAGTATTAAGATTTAAGAACATGTTTTCCGGCGACGCGTCAGCGAGCCTAGCGGCGCTCACCAGTCGCCATCAGGGGCGCAGCTTCATCACCGTACCGTTCTACAGCTTCATAATTATAAAAATATCGCTTACCCATCTCCGTCTAACCTCTGTACACAGGTGAGCTACCCTTTAGGGCGGGGCTTCTCCCGTTCCACCCGCCTTTACGGCAGACGGCTTCATACGGGAGTTCAGGGCTGGCTCACGGCAGCCCCATCCCATGCCTCTCGTTAAGGCATGGGCTAACACTCCTCGTCTCAGAGGCAGGCCTCCGTCATCGAGAACATTCCCAACTTTAACTTGGAAGCTGACGCATTTAAGCTTTTAACCACAATTCATCTCCCAGCTAAAGCAAGGAGTTTTCTTGCGGTAGCCGAATAAAAATTCTGAGACCAGTTAGGTTTAAGGGCCGCTCATCAGAGCTAAGGCTATGGTTACCGTGACAAAGTTTAGTAATATCGGTAGACTCCCAAGGGTAACCAGGGCTTTAGCTACTCTTTCACCGCCAGCCCTCATAGCAAGGTATATTACAGGAGATAGAAGGACCCCGAGAGGCGCCGGCACGTTGTTCTCCAGCAGCTTCGCTGTTATTGGGTTACCCTCGATCAAAGGCATACCGAGGTCTTTAATAAGATACCATGTGGAGAAATAGTCAATGCTGCTGATTAACAAGTATGCTGTGAACAACAGCGGTATTTTATCAAATCGTTTAACCATAGCTTAAGCCTCTTCTCATCTGTTAAACAGTTATTTCACTATTTTTTCGCATATGGGCACATTTAAAAATTACCCTTTAACCCATTTTCCTCGGTAGTTAAACATCTTCATTTAACATTTACCAGGCTGGAAACCCTGCCTGTTTAACCAAGGCTAAAGGGCTATTAGGCTTAACAGTTAATCTGCGACGTATTCCGCTGGAGTGTGAGCGGCGAGCTCCTTAGCCAAGGTGGAGCCTATGAGGAGTGTGCTAAAGTGAAACAAGATTACAGAGGGACATAGCAGACAGCTTTTATAATTTAAGTAAAGGGGCATGTCCGCTTCTGTGGCTACCCATGTGGAAGTCTCTTGCAAGCATCGATTGGATCACATTAATTCAGAAGAGTCTTAAGACTTCCAGTAGATACTCAAGTTAACAAATGTTTCAGCTGGATTATGGGAGTTGAGAAAATATTTGCAGCTGTAAACTTAATAATTTGGGTTCAGACCAGTTTATGGGGGATGCTAGGTTGGAGGCTGGCAGCCACTATCTTGAGAGGATTAGGAAACGCATTGATGAAGCTGCTGAGACGGACTATGTTATGCCGGTCTGGCTTCCCTTTCTACCACTCACGATTTTCCTCCTGATCCTGTTCGTGCTGTTTCCCCTCAGGGTAGCTAGTTACTGGATGGATAGTATGGGTCATCACGGTTTTCTGAGACTATTCGTCTTTACAAGCGTCCTATTTGCTGTATTGTCCATAGCAGGGGTTGTGCTAGGCCTCTATATTCTCTACAAACTAATTAAGAGGAGAAACGATCATTTGCGCAGAGCCAGAA
>CAYSTQ010000341.1:0-1856 GCA_964433855.1 uncultured Thermoproteales archaeon | reverse complement strand
GGCTTCCTTTCGCAGACACATCCCCCTAGCTCTATAAGGGTGTACGCCACGTCAACCTATGTTCTAGAGCATATGTACCTCGGCAAAAAGCGATTCAGAAAACTCCTTGAAAAGCTTAAAGGAAGAGTGATGGAGGAGTCACTCTATCAGTCAACCACCCAGCAATACCGTGAAGTAGTGGACGAAGCCATCAGCGACCTAGCATCGCTAGCCGAACATCTAGTGCCAGAAAGATACTCCCAGGACGACCTAGAGGCCAGCCTAAACCTAGCCAACTCCTTAACCCTAGACAGCCCTCCCCTGAAAAACAGCATGTACGAACAGAAGTACACGCCTCTACAGCTAATAGCCGCCGTATGGCTTAGAAGGGTTCAAGAGAAACGGCTAACAGACCCCAGCCAGCCATACAGGGATACGGCCAGACACACCGTCCACATACTAGACGCATTAAAAGCATGGCTAGAGGGTTTCCAAGCAATAAGACAAGGAGCATAGCCACACGCAGAGCGAAGCCTCCGGCCGCCGAAACATGATGTCACGGCGCTGCCACACCAAGTTATCACGTCAAAAGCCAGACACCTACCCTCCTCATTTCCCGGTGTAAGATAAACGCCTTTAACCCCCTCAATTTATCCAAACAGGCACAAGGATCTAAGACTAATGGAAAGCCTCAACCCCCATTCTCTCTTAGCTACTCCAACCCTACGAAACCCAGCCCTCAGAAACCACTAAACCCAACAGCCCAATCCCCAAGGCCCAAACCAGGCCTTTAACAACCCCAGGAAACAGGCACCTTGCGACCCCCAACACCTAAGCCCCCCACAGGCTGAACCCCCCGGTCCAACACCGATCACAGACAAGAAGCCGCGCGTAAACACTTCCAAGTATACAGAACATTTATAAGCCAACAACGTATACACAAACCGGCGACACCATGCCCACAGAAGTCCTATCCGTGAGAATCAGGAAAGAGCTAAAGGAGGAAGCCAAAAAACTAAACATCAACATCAGGAAAACCGTCGAAAAAGCCCTCGAGGAAGAAATCAAAAAAACCAAAAAGAAAAGGCTAAAAAGCCTCATCGAGGAAGCGCTAAGCCTCGCCGAATTCACCCCCCAAGACTGGGTCAAAGACATAAAAGAAGACCGGACAACGAGGTAACAGGCAATGAGCAGATACCTACTAGACGCCTCAGCGCTCTACCCCCTACTCGCAACACTAAAAAGCAAGGCAGCAGAGCACATCGAGGACTTCGCAATCCTAGACCTCACCCCATACGAGGTGGGAAACGCCCTCTGGAAAGAGCACAAAAAAGGCCGCGTAAAAAACCTAGAAAAGCTCTCAAGAATATTCAAGGAGATCCTAGACAACATGAAGACAATAAACACCAAGGAACACTGGAACAACATACTGAGGCTCGCAGCCAGGGAAAACCTAACATTCTACGACGCCGCCTACCTCCACACAGCCAGAGCCAAAGGGCTAACCCTAGTCACCCAAGACAAAGACCTGCTCAAATACAGCGACACCACAAGCCCCAACAACCTAATCAAAAACCTGAAAAACCGAAAAACATAACCCCAAAAACCAAACACGGCACACCCCAACCTAGCTACTTCATACACCTTTCAATTCTTTCTTAGTTGTTTCATATCTACCTCTCCCGCACGCCTCTCGCTCACCTTATTGCCTCACTTTCAATTCTTTCTTAGTTGTTTCTGTTCAGCGGGTTCCACTGGCTCGTGTACAGCAGGTCGCCTTTCAATTCTTTCTTAGTTGTTTCTCCAAGCTATCGAGGGAGGGCGGGGTGCTGCTCTACGACATATCGTCTTTCAATTCTTTCTTAGTTGTTTCGCCT
>CAYSTQ010000340.1:0-1857 GCA_964433855.1 uncultured Thermoproteales archaeon | reverse complement strand
CTATCCTCGCGTCTCACCGAAACAAGAATGCTTCTAGCACCATTTCGTATCAGGGCCTACATTAATAATCAATTCTGTTTGCCCGGCTACTTCTATATCCACGGATTTTAGCGAGAAATCATGACACTGGTTTGTACGCTAAATTTTCAGCGTGGCTAGAAACGTCGGGATCTCCTCTCTCCCTAGCACGATGGTTTTAAGAGGCTTCCTACCTAAGCTGGGCTTCCTCCTCCATTTAACCTCAAAGCCAAGGGATCTCTCAGCCACCAAGGCTATCACGTCAACCTCCGTTTTATTTTTCCAGTAATACACAGGGTATAGCCTAGCTAGGCGGGCTGTAACCGTCGCCTCTACGATAGCGGGCTCTCCAACCTCTACGTTGACATAACTGGAAAAGACCCTGTAGAGAAACGGGTCGTTAAACAGGATTTTCTTACCCTTCCTATAATCCACCTTGCCCATTGGGGAAGCCCAGTAAACCACTCGGGCAACCATCAGTAGCTCCAAGGTCTCCACATAGCTCCTTACTGTATGGGGAGAGGAGAGAGAGGTGTTCTTAGCTACAGTGTGCCAACTAACCGGCGTTACCGATGTTTCCAGGATGTACGCCAAGACTTCCTTCATAAAGCTCCGTTTTTACCGGCTTTAAGCCAGTCAGCTCTAAGCCAGTCAAGGTAAGCCTTACGCGATAACCATGAATTCTTGGCTGAAAAATAGTTATCTAGTACTTCGCCCAGCTCTCTGTAATCACTTAATTCATTGCATGAGTAGTAGAACACTGAACGAGGATCACGCTGTTTAAGCAGATCGTGGACAAGGATTTTGAGAACCGTGGTCTTACCAACCTGTCTTGGACCCACCAGGAAGCGGAGTGAATAGGGTTTTAATGGTTTTCCTCACCAACCTGGGAACCCACTTAACCTTGGATTTAGCCTATTCCCTGTAGACCGGGCCGGACTCGCCGAGCCACCATGGATTATAATCTTTATTATGGGTATTTAAACTGCAGAAGAATATATAAGTAATTTACAATTGAAATACGCAAGCTACAGAGAGCTCGTAGGCGAGAAGCCGTTTAAGGGCTAAATAGGAATCCCGAGAAGCCAAGCAAGTCTGTTACAATATGGGTAACCATGAGAATCAGAAGCCTTCTTCTTTTGACAAATAGAAAGCCGTACATGAAGCCTATGATGGCTGTAACGACTACATGAATGGGGGAGACATGCCATAGCCCAAAGGCGACGGCCTGTATGAAAACGGCTTTACGTGTAGAAAACCTCTTCTCCAGAACAGTTATGCCGTATCCCCTCCAGAGAACCTCTTCAAAAACCCCGGCCGTGAAGGGTGCTGCTAAAGCGTTTAACAGCCTAGCCCACAGCGGTACTTCTTTAACCATAGCCGCCCAGCTGGACGAGTACTCTGTCCAGTTCCCACCGTAGTACATATAGACGTAAAACGCCCCCTCCGCCGTAAAGAGAACGAATGAGAATGCTGTGAGGCCTGCCACAATGAGAAGGGTTCTCCATAGCGGCTTTAAATCCTCAAAGCTGTAGAGCTCCTCACGGCTTTTCAGCTGACTATAGGCGGCTAAACCGAAAACCACCTGGATAACCATCATGGCGGGGGACTGCCACGTGTACATTCTCGAGAAAAACACTAAGGATGCCCTTGAAGGGTCTCTAGCCCAGAGCTCCCAGGGCACCGTGAAAGCCGTAGCCATGCTTAACGCCAGGTTCAACACGAAGGGTGCAAACAACAGTATTAATGGTTTAATCATGGGTTATTGACACTCTCCTTGCTTCAGCAGGGAGATTCTTGCACACAGCCTCTTCAACGCTTGGAGGCACATCCGTGGCA
>CAYSTQ010000339.1:0-1862 GCA_964433855.1 uncultured Thermoproteales archaeon | reverse complement strand
CGGCCAGTGCCTGTCCATTAACCCGTCCGTCTGCTGTACATGTATACATGGCGATTCGGCGCCCAGGCTTCTCAGCCAGGCATAGGGGTCTAAATCCTCCTTTTTATCCGTCCATGGATTGCATGCGTGGCCTAGGTCTATGCAGTATTTGACCGGTATTGAGGCGCCTTCGTTGACACGCTTGATAAGCTTTTTAGCTTCTTCTAATGTGGCCGGCGGCTCCCTGGCTACAGGCATCGGCTCCCAAAGTAACATTTTCAGGCCGTGCTTCTTTCCTAGGCCGGAAAGATATTCGAGAGCCTCTATGAGGCAGTCGAGCAGGTACTTGCGACGCTCCGGATCCCTATGATCCCTCCAGCTCATGGCCGCCACATGCCCGCCAGTGGCCTCAGCCTTGAACATTCCAGCTACACGAACAGCCTGCTCATACCAGTCCAGCGCGTCGGCCCTCATGCCTGGGTTGGGATGCATTAAGAGGTTAAACGAGTAGGCTGCTAGCCCTGTGAAGGTGCTATGTATCTTAACGCCGTAATCCCTGGCTGCGTCAAGCGTCTCCTCAACAACCTCTTTAACCACTTCACGTCTACTCCTGGGATCAAGCAGGTCGTATGAGAACTGGACTAGATCGACCTCTAGCCTGGTGGCCGTTATCTCGACCCATTCACGGGGCTCCACAAATCTTTTAACGGCCCAGCAGTTGTTAACGCCTAGGAAAACATCCATCTGGCTCACCAATCATTATTTTCCCGGCATAGCTTTAAAACAGTTATTATTCCCTGGGGAACACAAAGCGGATAAGCCGAAAATCATCTGCTTAAAACAACTTAAAGGTTTTAGGGAACGTGATAAAGCCGTTAAAATATCCCGTCAAGGATTTAGTTTACAGGATAGAAACATGGGTAAATAATATGGGTTTACTCCTCCAGAAGCCCCATTCCAACCAGCACTTTTCTCAGTTCCTCCCTCTCCTGCTTATTAAGAGGAAGCAACGGTCTCCTTGGATCACCCCTGTCGAGCCCCATCAGCTGGAGCGCTGCTTTAACGTAGCTTATCCACCTACCCCTCCTCTCCGTTAAGAGGAACCAGGGGAGAATCTTGTAGTAAATCTCCCTACCTTTCTCATAGTTCTTTTCGACCACAACGGCGTCGTAAAGCTCCCGCTGCAGCTTTATAGTAACGTTTGAGGCCCCGGAAACCCATCCGACAGCGCCTACGGTAAAGGCCTCAAAAGCGTTTTCATCACGTCCGAAGAAGACTATCGGATGCTTCCCCCCACCGAGATATATTATTTCGTGAACAAAGGCGACGTCACCATGCGTCTCCTTAACATACTGGATCACGCCGTCCTTAGCCATCCTGACTAGGAGAGGCGGTGGAACGTAAACCTTGCTCGCCCCAGGGTTGTTGTAAAGCATTATCGGTATGTCTATGGCGTCTGACACCGCCTTATAGTGCTGATATATCTCCTCATCGTTAGGCTTATAGTAGTAGGGCGGAACTATTAGGACGCCTTCGGCACCTGCATCCTCAGCATATTTACTTAACTCCACCGTCAACCTAGTGCTGCAGTTCGCTGTCCCAGCCAGCACGGGAACTCTGCCGTTCACATGATCTATAGTGACGTCGATAAGCCTTTTACGCTCCTCCAGCGTCATGTTGAAGAATTCGCCAGTGCTGCCGCCGACTATTATACCGTGAGCCCCGTTCTCTATAAGCCAATCTATATGCTCCCTGTACCCCTCCTCATCTATTTCTTCGTTTTTGCCGAAAACCGTTATTATCGGGGGAAAAACCCCTCTAAACTCCTTTGCCAAGGCCCTTTCACCGATAAAGAGAGATATACATCATAATTATAAGAGTAC
>CAYSTQ010000338.1:0-1866 GCA_964433855.1 uncultured Thermoproteales archaeon | reverse complement strand
CTAGAACACACTTCATTTATATGGAGGTTGCACCTGAAGCTTGGCTTACAACCCTGGTCTGGGTTGGCGCCGTAACAGCCTTTATAACGGCAACCATGGGCCTAGTCGCCGTAGACATTAAACGTGTCCTAGCCTACTCAACCATAAGCCAGATAGGCTATATGATGATGGGTCTAGGGCTTGGGGCAGGAGCAGGCTACATATTCCTAAGCCAATTCCACCTAATGAGTCACGCCGTGTTTAAGGCTCTCCTCTTCCTCGCCGCAGGAGTAATAATTCACAGCCTAGCCGGACTTAGAGACATGAGGAAGATGGGTGGCCTATGGAGGGACGCCCCAATAACCTTCTACACCTTCCTAATAGGCGTCCTAGCCCTCGGGGGAATTCCACCCTTCAACGGATTCTGGAGCAAAGACCTAATCTTCTCGGCAGCCATAGAGACTGGAAACTATGGTGCCCTAGCCCTAGCCGTAATAACTGCGGCTTTAACCCTAGCCTACGACCTCCGAGCCCTACACCTAACCTTCCTAGGCGAAAAAAGGTCGGAAGAAGTTAGAAGAATGCATATTCATGAACCGGGAGTAATGGCTGTTCCACTCCTGATACTTGCAACCCTATGCTTCATAACGGGCTTCCTAAGCGAAGACTTCGCAGCCTTCATGGGCATTGGGAATGGTGAAGCCTTCCATGTTGAACCTTTAAGCGTAACCCTCTCTATTGTGGCTATCCTAGCCGGAGGTATACCGGCCTACCTCGTATACTTTAAGCGTAGTCCCCCGCCTGAACGCTTCTCGGTTGGAGGCTGGGGCTTCCTCCAGAAGCTTTTCAGCGAAGGATACTACTTCGACAAATTCTACTACACGGTTTTCGTCGACGGGATTACCGGCGGAATCCGAAGGTTTAGAAAGACCCATCCGGGAATCCTAAACTTCAACATAACCATTATTGTTGGAGGGCTGCTTGTGCTAGCCGTCCTACTCTTAACGCTTGGAGGTGTTTAAAGTGTTCACATGGGTTATTGACTTACTCCTAATATTTGCGGTGGCCATAGCTATTGCAGGCGCCCTAGCACGCTATAGGGGGAACCTTAACAGGCCTCTCGGCATAACCTCAACCATAGGCTTCGGAGTAACCCTCTACGCTTGGTATAGGCTTTACCTAGCGGTTAATGCTGCTGGAGGAGTCCTAACGCTTAAAGCCCTACCCATCGTAGGCTCCTCATGCCTAACCATAGACATGCTTGGAATGTTCGTTTCACTCCTATTTATCCTAGTAGGCTTCGCAGCCTCATTCTTCTCAATTAAATATATGGAGCATGATACAGGCCACACCCAATACTATGCTTTGCTCCTAGCAATGGTTGCGGGTATGGTTGGAGTAGCCTATGCAGGAGACTTCTTCACCCTATTCTTCTTCTGGGAGCTGATGGCTATAGCAAGCTATGTGCTGGTTGCGTTTAGAAAGCATCTCTGGGAGCCAGTTGAGGCAGGCTTCAAATACCTAATCATGAGCGCAGCTGGAAGCGCCCTAATCCTCCTAACCATAGCAGCCCTCTACGGGATGACTGGAACAACCAACCTAGCCCAAATAGCCGGAAGCATTTCAAGCGGAACCCTAAACGGTGAACTTAAAACATGGCTATACTTCACCATAGCCATAATGACGGTTGGCTTCGGAATAAAGGCATCCATAGTTCCCCTCCACACATGGCTTCCAGACGCACACCCAGCCGCTCCAACCCCGATAAGCGCCATGCTTTCAGGAGTAGTGATAAAGACTGGAGTTTACGCGATAATTAGGCTTCTAGGCTTAGTTATATCTCCGGCAGCCCTAGACTGGGGAGCCATAGCAGTAATCGTAGCCGTA
>CAYSTQ010000337.1:0-1866 GCA_964433855.1 uncultured Thermoproteales archaeon | reverse complement strand
CTTCTTCGTGGAGGAGGCTATAGCCCCGGGAACCCCAATAAGCCTGAAGGTAATCCTCCACGCCGAGGATGGAAGCCCGGAGGAAAGACTTTTCCAGGAGACGCTGAGCTTCATTGAGGAGGTCGGGATGCGGATCGGGCAGGGGAAAAGCCGGGGGCTAGGATTGCTGGAAATGCTTAGGGTTGAAACGGAGGTGTTTACTTAACCTTAAACAAGACCTTGCCAGAATAGGTGGTAGCATGGGGAAGCTTTCCGAGTTTTGGCTTCGGTACAAGGAGCTTTTCAGGGAAGATAGGGAGGGCGCGGAGGGCTTCTACAGAGAAGTCCTATTTCCAGAAGTCTTAGAGCTTGTAACGTCCACGCTGAACGACGAGCTTACATACAGGGGGGTAGACCCGGGTGACATCATTTACGCTATATGTAATGTGGGTATGTCGTGGCCCCCGCCAGCGCTCTTCATAGGCGCTGTGTCGCGGATCTCGCCTCAGACGGAAATACTGGCTATAACCAGCAGGAGCAGCAGTGAACTGCTGAATAAGGAAGTTATGGAGGCCTTAAAACATTGCACGCTAAGGCTAAGGGAGATAACCCTTGAGAAACCGTCAGACCCCGGCTCAATGCTCAAAGCCCTGAAACCTCTGCTTGAAAACCCAGGGCTTAAAGACAAGGTTGTGCTGGTGGACGTGACCGCTGGCCTTAAACCTATGGCGGCCTCGCTCTACGGCTTCGCCTACCTGTTAAGGAGGAGGTGCGGCGCATATGTATATACGGTCTACACAACCGGGAAACAGGATAGGGAGACCGGGAAAGTAGTGCCGGAGACCCAGAGAATAGAGGTGATAACGGATCCAGCCATCTTCTACGAAGATATTCTAATCCAGGATGGACTAAGGCAGGCACGGGCTGGCGAATACGCCTCAGCTAAAGAAACGTTCAACCTGCTTGCCTCAGCCGCCGATGCCACGCGGAAAAAGATCCTGTATCTTGTACTAGCCCTAGTTTGCGAAGCTGAAAAGGCTCTTGAAAACCACTGGTATCTTGAAGCCCTTAAAATCCTTAACGAAGTCAGCAGAAGGATTGAGATGCTAGGCGCAGACGCCTTCAGGGAAGCCAGAACCATCGGGGTGGAGCTTCCGCAGATCCCGGAGCTAACAAGGGCTCTCAAAAGCCTGGTAAGACTCGAATCTCTTCTGAGAGGAAATGCTAAGCCGTTCGAAACCCTTAGAAAAGAAGCGCCTGAAACCCTTATGTTGTTACTCTCGGACTTCCTCGTGCATGGTAGGCTAGCTATGCAGCGTGAACAATACGGGTTAGCGGCTCTCTACTATTATCGTAGCATAGAGCTGGGCTTCCAGATACTTTTAGCCGTTAAAGGGATAGATACTGTGAATCCGCCTTGGGACGACAGGCAGTTGGCGGATAGGTTTAGAGAGGAGAAAGCCAGGGCGGTCGGACAAAGCCAAGTAGAGCTCCCCGAAAGACTCGCCCTATTCGACGACTACTTCATGTTGAAAGCTCTAGGCGTTAAAGCCGTTTACGAAACAAGTTTTGAAGAACTTAGAAACGGGGCGGAGGCCCGTAACACCATGATACTGGAGCACGGCTTCACTAGGCTTCATGAGAAACACGGCTCGCTAAGCAAGCTTGAAAAACTAGCTTTTAAAATAGCAAAACTAGTCTGTGAAGAACTATGTGGTGATCAACTCGGGAAATTCTTGAAACAGATAAATAGGGTGATTTCTCCAGTTGAAATACCATGTTTGTAGGCATTAAACCTAAGAAAGCCTTTAAAGACACTTGCCGGTTTTTCTTTGTTAAGATGTTTACGTTTGCTGGGGGGTTGTTTGTAAATTTTTTAGTGGTTTG
>CAYSTQ010000336.1:0-1869 GCA_964433855.1 uncultured Thermoproteales archaeon | reverse complement strand
GAATCTCAGAAATTTTGTTAAGTCTTACCTGTGAAATAGTGTAAACTACTGCCATAAGCATCATATTGCCGCAATAACTCCTAGCTAGCTTGGGAGAGAGTCTACGGGATCGTCGCTGAAAAAAATTCTCAGAGGAGTTTCTGATCACTGAAGGAAATTCAGCGACATTCACGCTATAAAAGCAAGGTATCCCAAAGATCAGGCGGGTACTTGCTGGACAGGAGACACACGACGATCCAGAGACGCCCAGAGACAATCATAGAGGACTGGTACAGGCTAAAACCAAGCTAAAAACTGGGAAGATTAAAGTACTTCCTCCCCCACCGGAAGGATCCAGGGAATTCGCTATTAAATTCCCTGAGTGGCTTAGGACGAGGAGAGATTACTCGCCAAATTCCTTACATAGGTATCCATAGGTCTTCGCAAAATAGTATCATGGCTAGCGATGCAAGGGAAATATCGAAGAGATGACCTACAAAGACTATGTCAAGACGCACTCCAACTTCAACGAGCGGAAGCTACCAGAGAACGTTAAGTTGATTTTAAAATACTTATTATGAACTCACGGACAACCACGACTGCTACCTATCTTCCTGTCGGCATCTTCGGATATTATTGTTATATTCGCTACATGATTATAAGCAGTCTCAATATTCATACCGCTTATTTTACCTCTTCTTTCCGTATACTTTAACCAGGACATTCTAAGGAAATATTTATATCCTTTATATCCTAGGATATCTAGATAATGGCGAAGACCTATGCCTATGCTTCTCGTAAAAAACATGCCTGAGGATCTCATGAGAGAGTTAAGGAGGCTTAAGGCTGAGCTAGGCTGCAGAACTTGGGCCGAACTTCTAGAGATGCTTGTCAAGTTTAGGTCGAAGGAGGTAATAGTCATCGGGGAGGAAGAGCTGGAAAAAATGAGAAGAGCCGTCGACGAGTTTCTAGAGCTAAGAAATATCGTAACGGAGAAGTGGGGTGAGGGGACGGTGCTGGAGGAGATTAGGAGGGCTAGACATCATGAGACCGAGAATTCTAACGCTGGATGCTAACGTGTTTGTAGCCGCACTAAAGGCTGATGAAAAGCATAGTGATGAATGCGCTAATATCCTTCGTAGGCTACCAGGCAAATTCGTTCTAGCAGAGCCTAGTATAGTGTACCAGGAGGTCTGCGGAACATTAGCCAGAAGAGCTGGTATAGATGTAGCTCGTAGAGCTGAGAAATTCCTAGACTTAATGCTTCATCCAAAGTTAGTCTTCGAGTGTGATAGTAGCTTCTGTAAAGCAGCCTACTCTCTATGTCATGAGTACAACGTATACTCAGTAGATGCCCTGTACTTGAAAGTCGCTCTGGATTTAAGAGCCATACTAGTATCACTAGACGAGAGAGATTTCATAGACAGAGTGAAACGCAAGAATCCGCCGATTGAAGTATATCATGTCTCCGAATTCCCCTACTAAGAGAAGAAAACTGGATTCATAGGGGCTCTCTGCCCAATAGATGAGGTTTCTGGTTCGCTGGCGATTGGTCAGAGACGTTTTCATAAGCGCTCCCCAGATAATAATAGTCATTGGCGGTAGATATGATCTCGTCATCTTCTAAATGTTTTCATTGTAACGTTATTTTACTAGGTAAAACGACTACGTCGAGTCTCTTGAACGTCTTATCGAACGTGTATATTTCCTTTATTCCTAGTTTCTTCATTTCGAAGTAGGCTAGTGCATCGTTTATATCAATTCCTTTCTCCTTTGCTATTAGAGCGCTTTTTAAGTAATCTCCGGCGGAAACGCTGAGAACCTCGATGCTCTCGCTTGTCATGAGTGATAGCATTATCTCCGCGGATTTAGCCAAACCAGCCCTGCTTT
>CAYSTQ010000335.1:0-1887 GCA_964433855.1 uncultured Thermoproteales archaeon | reverse complement strand
AGATAGTTTTCGTACGAAACATCTGGCGGCACCCTATGGTCAACATGAGGTATGTAGCCTCCCTCTTCAACAAGGGGCTTCAGTCTTTCAAGCTCGGCATCGATAGCCTTTCTGCCCTTTATAAGAGCCATTTTGTCCACGCCCCCCATCAACAGAGCTTCTCTGCCGAACATCTCCCTTATCTTAACAGGATCCGAACCGGCCCTTACCTCAAGCGGGAAGAAGCAGTTTATGCCTGCCTCTAGCCATAAAGGTATTAGCTTGATTATGTTGCCGTCGCTGTCAACTATATTAAGCGTTACCCCGTGGTCTTTCAGTAAACTAGTTATTTTCTTATAGCATGGAACCATATACTCTTTAAATAGTTTCGGCGATAAAAGCGGCCCACTGTTGAAGCACATGTCCTCCCACCAGCTAGCATAGTCCGGCGTCGCTACACGTAAAGCCTCACCAACCGCTCTATACATCATCTCAGCCCTGAAGTTGAACATGTCCTTTATCAGGTCTGGATCCCTATAGAACGTTTTAAGAAGAGTTTCAAGCCCCATTAGCCCTCTTGCCCAGCCGAAAAAGCCGCCAGCGTCAACCCCTAAGGGATACTCCCTCTCTTTAATCTCGTCCCTGCGCTCCACCCATCTAGGCGAAACCCTTATCTCGTCAATGCTGTATCGGGCCTTGTAGTCCTCCCAGCTATCCCAGTCTTTAACTGGGAACTCTATGTATTTAGGTATCGAGGTCCCCTTACCCTTCTTAAACTGTACGGATACGACTCCGTTCTCGTCTCTGACGACTATTCGGCGGTCATCTTCGTGAAGTATTTTCACCTTGAACTTCTTAAAGGGTATATGTACAGGTATTTTATATCTGTACCATGGCTCAAAGCCGAAGTAGTCATCAGCTTTATCGTTATCCACCACCCAGGTCGGCAACCCCTCTCCATGCCATCTTTCAAGCGTATCAGTCCAGTAACCGAACTCTGCGTCGGGCACGTGATCCACATCCATGTATTTGAAAACCCTAAGGAATCTCTCTCTGCTGTTAAGCCTGAGCCGCGGATTTATCACACCTCTTGCCTGCACAGACGGCCACCACCATTCGGAGACTATTTAGGCTGGAAATCCTTTATAATGTTGACCTTCCCCCGCTGGCCTGCTCTGATACTATTCACGGTTCCGCGGCAAGGGAATCCAAGGGTAAGGCCTTTATTTGGATAGGGAGCTTCCATATAATCGGGGATGGCCTATGAGCCTGGCCCGGATAACCTGTTTAGCAACTATTTCTATACTGGCGATCGGCATGTTAACGGTGGCCGCTCAGCCGAGCACCGTGTATATGTATCCCTTCTACGTACCTAGCCGAGGCGCCTGGCTTTTCATAGTGGGTATTGAAGACGGTACACAGTATAGGATCTATAATGTCTCATATGGCGGAATGGAGAAGAGTGTGTTCGTAGAAGACTCCGTCAAGGCTATGGAGACTAAATGGTACTGGCTGAAGGGGGATGCACACTACCTTATAGAATCCAGCAAAAAGGTGTCTGCAGGCATAATAACGTCTTCTCAAAAGGCTGAGGACACAGCGCTTTACGCTACCTCGGTTGAAGGAGGCTACGTGGGGACAGACTTCGTCTTTCTATGTACTAAGACCAATTACGCAATAGTAGCCTTAGAGGACGCAAAGGTCACAGTATATGATTCAAAGAGGAGCAAGGTTAGAGAGTTCGAGATAGAGCAGAACCACACGAGGGAGTTCATAGGGGCTCCTAGCGCTGTCTACAGGATTAAATCAACTGGGAGGATAGCCGTGGTTTCGCTTGCTTCTGAAGACACGATATACCCTGTTTCGCATACTGGAGCCCTTATAGGCAGGGATTTCATAACTAGATAT
>CAYSTQ010000334.1:0-1922 GCA_964433855.1 uncultured Thermoproteales archaeon | reverse complement strand
AGCAGCTTCCACTGCCGGAGCAGTCACCGCTCCACTTATAGAAGCGGTAGCCCGTGTTAGGAGTTGCAGTAATACTCTTAGTAACTCCGTCCCTATAATAATGGTCACCAGCGGATGGGGTAGTAGTGCCACTACCGGAGGGTTTGACTTTAACGGTCAGCTTCCAGAGGAAGTATGCGGTTACCTCCTTTAAACTTTCATCTTTATCCATGTAGATGGTAACTGAGGTACTACTGCCCGATGCATCACCAGACCATTGATCAAACCTCTCGGTATTCAAGGCTTCTAGCTCTATCTTTAGTTTCTTTTTGGAATAGTAACTAAAAGTATGTGACCAAGTCCCCTTGTCAGTTGTATCCTCAAGTTCCTTATCCCACCAACAGGTTATGAAACATACCTGTTTATACACTTTTATACGAACTTTAAAGTTCATATCAGAGCCATGGTTAGGTGGATTTACATGTACCTTTACTGTCTTATTATACTTATGGCTACACGCTATGACGCTCTGTACCGCATATCCTCCAACCAGCACTAGGATAAGGACTCCTAGGAGGAGTCTACTAAATTTTCTATCCATGGGGATGACCCGAAAAATAGGTTAGGTTAAACATTATAAATTTTACTAATAGTATGGAAAACTAGCTAGCTTTCAGTATGAGAAAGAGTTAAAGGAGATCGGATCTTCCCTCGTATAAAAAACATAGGATAAACGCCTTGAGAGAGCGCGCAAGCCTCTCGTAAAACTTCCATATAAATAAATGCGGGAAAAAGCCATACTATACCATCTTCACGTAGATTTACCCATTTATTTTCACAAGTTACACAGCCAAAGTTAATTCTGTCTCCTAGGCTAGCGGACATCATATCACATCCTATAAATTAGAAGGGGACCTGGACCAGACCTATCTCCCAGAGCTCGACCTCCCGATTATTATTGATATCTATCCATTCAACAACTAGGAGGGATTTACCCCTCAAATACGGATAGTTATCAAGTAACCAGAGCAGGCCGGCCCTAGTACCGTATCTAGTTATGCCTGCCACCCTAATGGTATCGTTCTCGTAGTCTATCAGTATGACGGCATAGCCCTTCTCCCCATACACTGCCGCATATGTCTTGTTGCCTACAGTCGCGTCGCAGGCATTGAAATTGACATCGTAATCTTCCCAGTCGAATGGCATTACCTTAGGTCCTCCAATTACAATTAAATGACCCTCATTACCCTCTACACGGCTTCCTGAGAAAAGAGAAAGCTCGTCTCTGTTAAAGGCGATATCTATGTTGCCTGCATAGTAGTAAAATCCTGCGGGGAAATCATCCAGCATTGTATATGAGATGCTCGAGTCGCCTACCGAGGGAGGGAACTGAGGAAACTCCCTAGCCGCCTTTTTCAGGGAGGAAGTCAGGCTTTCCTTGACGAAAAGTACCCTCAGCTTATGGTCTTCGTTCATCGTGATAGTAATTGTCGGGGAATCCGGTGATCCCATCCTGACGCCATCGAGCTCCCACTGGTAGAAGATGTAGCCCTTGTGCGGTATGGCCTTAACCGTGACCTTACTTCCATAGGAGAATGTGTATGTGCCCGGTTTCGGTTCTGTGCTTCCCTCCCCGACGACTAGTATATGGAGCTTATGGGTCCTAGAATCACTCGTGTTGGAAGCAAATACAGCATTTAGACCCAAAGACATAAGTAGTACCACAAAGAGAGCGATAAAGGGCCATTTTAGACACAATTTTCTTTGCATTGAATATCATGAAAAAAGCGTTTAGGAACATTTTAAAACTTTCGGCCCTCTATAATTGGTATAATATGTGACATTTTCGCGAGGTATTCTTCCTCAAAATAACTAACGTAAGGTATTAACTTTGCGGAAAATTTGGAAATGATACTTTTCTTTTAATAGACTCTATCCAAAAA
>CAYSTQ010000333.1:0-1924 GCA_964433855.1 uncultured Thermoproteales archaeon | reverse complement strand
AACGTTAGTCAGCACAGGGCTTAGAAGCAGAGTGACCTATCACCCCCTCCAGCACATGGATATAGATGAATATTCTCCACCAGACCCAGACGATGAAACCAGGTATGACAACGCCCGCCGGGCAGCCAGCAATTACTTGAGCCAGGGCTTCTTCGTAGCCGGAGGACTTGGATGCGACCTCTTCTTCTCACAGGCATGGTACCTAAGAGGGTTCACACGGCTCCTAGTAGACATGTATAGAAGCCCCGAATACGTAGAGAGGCTCTTCGACAAACTACTGGACTACTATGTTAGAACATCTAGGAAAATCGTGGAGGTCGGAGTCCACTGCATAGCCTATGCCGACGATATAGCGTGGCAATACGGCCCTATAATCCCCCCCGACATGTTCAAAAAACATTATCTACCCAGGCTAACCAGCCTGATAAACCAGGTAAAGAAAAGAAACCTCCACGTATTCTTCCATTCCGACGGTGACATTAAGGCGTTCATAAACCACTGGGTCACAGCCGGAATAGACATAATAAACCCAGTACAGCCCGAATGCGTCGATCCAGTATGGGTCAAGAAGAAATACGGCCATCTCCTAACGATGCATGGAACCCTGTCAATACAGAAAACGCTGCCTCACGGCACGCCTAGAGACATAGCCCGCGAGGTAAAGGAGAGAATCAGGCTCTGCGGCATGAACGGCGGGCTAATACTCTCCCCATCTAACCAGGTGCTTGAAGACACGCCAATAGAAAACTTCCTAGAAATATACAGGACAGCGAAAAAGATCAGGCTGAAGTAACTATACGCTTAACCCGGCGCAGCACCGCCTGCTTAAACCCTACTCTGACGAAATTATATTTATCAGTCCAGTGCTCCTCATCAGTAAACTCCCTACCGCCAACCGCTATAAGTTCACCGGCCACGTGATGATGCGGGCCTAGAAGATTCCTAAGGCTCGTAACCAGCTCCACCTCAATCCTGTTCACACCCGGTCTGACAGTCTGGCTAATATCCACTTCATGGGGAGGCCAACATATAATCCCCGCTTCACAGCCGTTAACGGTAACCCTAGCCACAATGCACGACAAGCCTTCGAACAAGGCAATCCAGCCCTTCCCTGCTTCACCGAGTTCAAACTCCCTAGAAAGCACGATCCTTCCAGCATAGAACGGATACCCTTCCTCAACCAAGTTAAAAGGCTTGACGCGCTCACGCTCAGAGCCTACAATGAATCCGTCTCCACTCCTATAAACGCCAAAGTCGCCTATAAGATAACAGTTCTCCAGTTCACACTCCCTCAAAGGCTCCAGCTCGACAACGTTAACCCCGCGCCGTACAAGCCTCTTCACAGGCAGCATTCTAAAGGAGATATCTATCCACCAGCCAGCATCCCGTCTCTCAACCTCCACCCCGTTAACCCATATCCTGAACCTGTCAGGCGTCTCCAAAACCAAATAGAGATCCCCTAACTCGCCAGGGTCACAGTCAACCCTAAACACAAACCTGATCTTAACCCCCTTCCCCAGCCTGCCTTTAAGCTCCCTAAACACCTTCCAAACAGGCATACGCTCACTCCAGTCTCCGCCAAGCGAATACTGGCAGTAGTCAAGCAGTAGACAATTAGGGTCAAGCCGCCTAACCCGCCACTCCCCGTCTAGCTCCATCACGTTCTCAATCATCTGACTAACCTTACGGCGGTAAGACTTTAAAGGCCTAGACGGGTCCACAAGAAAAACGGCCGAGCCAGCCGGGGCTAAACAAGCCTCAAAAACCGTTCTACAGCCCTCAACCCTGCACTCCACCTCCTCTATACTGCCATCCACCGGGTTCAGGCGCAAGACTCCCCCAACCACCCCCGTGGAAACCGTCACCCTACGCCAACCACTCCTGTTAGTGTTAGCCAGAAACACTAGCAGTTTACCGTCAACTC
>CAYSTQ010000332.1:0-1936 GCA_964433855.1 uncultured Thermoproteales archaeon | reverse complement strand
CACAGCCTCAAATGCGGCATGGCCTAGCCATTTCACGTAACCCATCAAGACCCCCTTAAAAGGGGTTCCCTAGCCGATTTTTATCTTTAACTCCTCCTTTATAACCCTAAGAACATACATCGTCTTAGTAGATATCACACCATCAATCTTCCCAATCATGTCCAGAACCTTAGCCAGCTCATCCCTGTTGCTTACACGCACCTTAAGTATAGCGTAGTACTCACCAGTCACGTCGTAGATCTCGTAGACCTCGTCCATCTTAGCCAGCTCCTCCAACACGAAATCCAGCTTACGCGGCTCAGTTATTATGGCTATTATAGCAACTATCCCCTTCCCCACCTTCTCAGGATCCACGATAGCCTGAAACCTCTTTATAACTCCCTTCTCCATAAGCCTCTTAATCCTCAGATGGATAGTTGCCTCGCTGACCCCAGCCTCCTTAGAAATCTTCGAATAAGGCGTCTTAGCGTTCTCCTGCAATATCTCTAGAATCTTCCTATCAACCTCATCAAGTTCCACTACTGACATCCAATACACCTTTAAATTTTCTAAAGCTAGAATTGTTTTTAATTTACGGGTATTTAAGCTTTGTCAGAAGCCCTGCTACGATTATTTAAACACTCTTCACGTCTGCGCCACCTAAGGTAAAGATCGTGCCTAACCCCTAAAACATCGAGAACCCTACCAACCACAAAATCAACAAGATCGTCAATACTCCTAGGCCTATGGTAGAAGGCCGGCGAAGCCGGCAGCACAACACCCCCCATAAGCGTCACCATCTCCATAGCCCGTATATGCGCCAGAGTGAGAGGGGCCTCCCTAACCACCAGGACCAGCCTCCGCCTCTCCTTAAGCATCACCTCCGCCGCCCTAGCTATAAGGTTCCCTGAATGTCCATACGCTACCATAGACAAAGTCCTAGTAGAACAGGGAACCACCGCCATGCCGTCAACAGGATTACTCCCACTAGCTATAGGCGCAGCCATATCATCCACATCATAATGCTCATCCGCAAAACCGGCCAAATCGGAAACGCTGAGGCCAGCCTCCTCTTTAAGAACAAGCTCCCCGCTCCTAGAAACCACCAACACTGTACGTATATCACTCCTCCCGCTCAAATACTTAAGCAGGCGAACAGCGTAAACCACACCGCTAGCACCGGTAACAGCAACCACCAGCCTCATCACAAAACCCACCACGCGTCAAACCACTGTCTAAAACCAGTAAACCGGGCCCTCATTAAATTTAACTCAATAGCAATCCACACTAAAAATTAAACCAGACAAAAAACCCCGCCAACGTTATCATTAAAGAAATATCAGAGCTGGTACATAGGGTTCCTAAGCCTAAACTAGACAAATACATACAGTATTACCTTTAAAAATACGTTAAACAAGGAAAACGTTGCTTCGCAATCCAGGATTAAACGCGTCCCTGCTTTCCCAGGGAAATCCTTGAAAAAGCTTTTAAAATCACGCCCGCGAGAAGGATAGCCACACCCATGTAAACTAGGTCTCTTTCAAGCCCGTACAACGTCACCACCATCTTAACATCGACCGGCTCCTGCCCAGCTCCGCTTACCTTTAACAGAAAAGTATAGTAGCCTCTACGCCCTATACTCAGCCTCTCATACAGAAAAGATACATTACTGAAACGGGCAACACAGGCCAGCCCTCCCCCATCTAGCCCACGGGCCTCCCCCTCAACCAAGCACAGATCTATCCTCCCCTTTCTTACAGATACGTCGACGACAACATCCCTAGGGGGCAGTAGGCCTCCGACACGCGCCGTCTGGCCATCCCTCAGCTGGAGAATATAGACAAAGCTACTCTAAACAGGCTCCTTACAACAGCGGAAAACAGCGCTGCAACCCCGATGACTATCACCGCCTCGTAGACCCGGCCTCCACGCATGCGCACCACCCTAATCCAGATCC
>CAYSTQ010000331.1:0-1941 GCA_964433855.1 uncultured Thermoproteales archaeon | reverse complement strand
TGGATACGTGAACCACGAACCTTGAGCCTTTGACAGCCTGTGTTTCAGTCGTTAACGTTATTATACGTTTAGGCTTTCTAGGCATACCATAATTATTACTGGAGGTAACTATTAAATTTCTTTAAGAAGTTTTTCGTTCCCAGCTGAACCGTTTAAAGAGTTTTTAGAATTCTCACGTCTAAGCTTATATCTTTTATAACACGGTCTATTCGATACATTTTTATAAGTGCGTGTTTAAAGCATTCCTTGGAGGTTTTAGGAGTTTTAACGTTTGAAATGTCTCCATTAAAAATACGTGGGAGTGCGTAGAGAGATGAGCGGGTTGGGTTGGTTACCTGGAAAGTACGGCGCAGGTTTTACCCAGGGGAGAACACTGGATTTCTCTAAGCTTGCTGAACGATACTTAAAAGGCACTACGACAGTCGGCATGAAATGCGTCGACGGAGTCGTTTTAGCCACTGATAGACGGGTCACGGCTGGCTACTTTATAGCGCATAAAAAGGGTAAGAAAATATACTTGGTCGATGACCATATAGCGGCTACCGTAGCTGGCGGTGTAGCTGATGCCCAGAAACTCGTGGATCAGCTTAGGGCTGAGGCTAAACTATACAGGGTTGAACAAAAGACTCCTATTGGCGTTAAAGCTGTGGCTACGTTAGCCTCCACTATAATGTTTCAGTCAAGGCCTTTCATTTTGATAGTTCAGCTACTATTAGGCGGTGTTGATTCGCAGGGGCCTTCCCTTTACAATGTTGACTGGTTTGGAACCGTCACAGAGGAGAAATATATTTCCACAGGCTCCGGATCCCCTGTGGCTCTAGGCTATCTGGAGGCTGAGTATAGGGAGGACTTAACTGTTGAGGAAGCTATTCCGGTGGCGGTGAAAGCTGTTAGGTCAGCAATGCTTAGGGATACGGGTACCGGTGAAGGAATAGATGTTGTCGCGGTTACTAAGGAGGGCGTCAGACAGCTCTCAGATGAGGAAATAGAATCTATTCTCAGGAAGGCATGAGTCTACCTGGAGGCGCTCGTGATGTCGTTTGACGAGGTCCTTGTGACTATTAGAGATACAATACTTAGGAACGTTCCGATAACGGCTAACATAACTAGGATAGAGTTTGAGGGGCCGAAGATCATAGTTTATTCGGCTAACCCATCGGTGTTCTTCGAGAACGAAGATACGTATATAAAGAACATAGTAAGGGTTATTAAAAAGAGGGTTATTGTAAGGGCTGATCCCAGGGTTAGAAAAAGCGAGGAGGAGGCCAAGAGAATAATCCTTGAAATAGTGCCGAAGGAGGCCGAGATAACTAACATATTTTTTGACCATAGTTCCGGGGAGGTTGAGATAGAGGCTAGAAAGCCCGGCTATGTTATAGGTAAGGAGGGGCAGACGCTGCGTCAGATAATAGTTTCAACGTTTTGGCGGCCAAGGGTGGTTCGAACCCCGCCTGTCAAATCTAAGACTATAGAGCAGGTTAGGGAGCTGTACAGGAGCAGGAGTGATGAGAGGATCAGGTTTCTGCGAGATGTCGGCCAACGTATCCATAGGGCTGTATATTTCAAGAATGGAGGAGTTCGAATAGTTGCCTTAGGAGGCTTCCAAGAGGTGGGAAGGAGCGCTATACTTGTGCAGACGCCGGAGAGCAACGTGCTTCTAGATGCTGGTATAAAACCCAGCAGACCTATTGACGATTATCCTTATCTCGACTTAAACGAGTTCGACATAGATAGTCTCGATGCTGTCGTAATAACACATGCCCACCTGGACCATTGCGGTTTTCTGCCTTTCCTATTTAAATACGGTTACAGAGGACCTATCTACACTACTGAGCCGACCATGCACATGATGAAGCTACTGCAGGAGGACTATATTGATGTGGGTATTAAGGAAGGCAAGATAGTCCCGTATGACCGGCGGCACATCGCCGAGACATTGTC
>CAYSTQ010000330.1:0-1957 GCA_964433855.1 uncultured Thermoproteales archaeon | reverse complement strand
AGCCGCCTCCCTAGCCCTTTCCAGCAACCCGGCGTCGTCAACCCTAACCCTGATCTCCGGCAAGCCAACCCCCAAGCCCAAAGCCTACATTTATTACTGGAAAACACTAAAGTAAAATAAGCTTCGGTGGGGAAAAGCCTTGAGCAGAAGACAGGGCTGGATCGTGGAAGGCGCCGACGAGAAAGGCACGTACCTCATCAAGAACACAACCATATTCGGAGACAGGCTCAGGCTAACCATCAGAAGCATCATACTCCAGCAGCCCCCGCCCAACGTATGCCTGAGAATGTTCGCCGTATCACCCTTCACCCCCGGAGACGCCGAAGTAGTAGCCTCCCTGTTCGCCGGAGCCCTAGACTGGTACTACGTAGAGGAAGAAGGGGGGAAAGTCTTCTTCTGGGCGAAAAGCGTGCCCAAGATAAGGTTCAACACCCTGTCAGAGCTCGAGGACGCCGTCGTCTCCAGCATAGAGCACGGAGTAAAGGAGAGGCTAGCCAAGCCCCCCTCAGCCACAGCCCTGATGAACGAGGGCTGGCTGGTCCACGAGACGAACATAAGCCTCCTAGCCCGCAAAACCGTCAAAATCCGGGACAAGCTGGCGATACTGGACGCAGAAGTGGAGAAGATCGGCGGGGAAAGACGGCTCAAAGCAGACCTCAAAATACTCACCACCTCCCCGGAAGAAGCCGAGAAAATCCACAGCGCCCTACAGCAGGAGCTGAAAGGCTACAGGCTAAGACAATACGCCTCATCCCCCCTCTTCCACGCCAGGATAGAGAAGACAAGCTACAGAAGCGAGAGAGAAGCAGACATACTGGAGGGACTACTTAAAAAATGCCTGAAAGCACTGAGAAACGCGTTGTCATAATCGCCCACGGCGACCCCGACGGCCTAATAGCGGCAGCCATAATATACGCCTACGAGCAGCGCGCATCCATACTGACAGCCCAGCCATACAGCCTCCCCCAAACCATCCTCGCCGCCCAGGCCCGCAGACCAGACAGAATATACGTCCTAGACCTACCACCCGAAAACCCGGCGCGCACCATATCCACAGCGGTCGAGACCATATGGATAGACCATCACTCGTCAACAGCCAGGGCGGCGGAAACCCTCAGAAGCCACAGCGTAAAACTAGTATACGTGGAACAGGGCTGCGCCGCCACAGGGGCAGCAGCCCTATACGCGGCCAGAGAAGAGCCGCCAAAACACCTAACCGAGCTAGCCAGGATAGCCGAGATCTGCGACAAGGCCTTCCAGCCCAAGTCAGACGCCGAAGCCCGGAAAGCCGAAGACCTAACCCTCATGCTCGCCGAGATAAGGCGAGACGAGCAGCGCAAGACGCAGCTAGTCAGAAGATGGGCCAGGAAAGGCCTAACGCTAAGCGACGAGGAGAAAGCCCTAGCAGACAAAGCGCGGATGAAGATAGAGAAGCTGGCCAGAAAAGCGATGGGCAGCATCATATACGAAAGCGAGGCAACAGCAGTGATAGACATGAGAAACACCAGAATAGCCGGCTACGCAGGGCTAACCGCCTCAAAGCTCTCAGACACCCTGAACAAGACAGTCTTCCTAGCCTTCAACCCAAACCCCTGGCAAACAGTCATAACATGCAGAGCCCCCAGCGAGACACCCGTAAACCTACCCGAAATACTGGATAAAGTATCGTCAACCATAGGCGCCGCCGGAGGAGGCCATAAAAAAGCCGCAGCCATAAGGTTCCCCCAGGAGAAATGGGAAAAAGCATACAGAACCCTACTGGAGAACCTAAGCCCACAACATTCCCAACACGGGAAAAACACATATTAAAGAATGTCCCAGAATTAGTTCTAGACAGCCCCGGTAGCTTAGCAGGTAGAGCGCGGGCCTTGTAAGCCCGTGGTCGCGGGTTCAAATCCCGCCCGGGGCTCCAATCCCGAAAAAGAGTTTCTTCTACTCCCGCTTACATATTCTCGAC
>CAYSTQ010000329.1:1717-1958 GCA_964433855.1 uncultured Thermoproteales archaeon | reverse complement strand
TACTTTTTGCTCCATAGAATGGGTACAGGCTCAAAGCCTTACGCTTGCTTACCAGCCCGATCTCAATGCCGCGCTCCTCCGCCCTTGCCGTTACTACTGTTTTCCGCCACATCCCAACCACAGTTTTTGAGACGTCAAGACAATAGGCATACCCAACCATGGCTTTACCGTCGCATTACGACGTGTTTAAATCCCCCATGTTAGGAGACAGGGTTGGCACTCCCCCTGCTTGAGTCGGGGG
>CAYSTQ010000329.1:0-1707 GCA_964433855.1 uncultured Thermoproteales archaeon | reverse complement strand
CGGTCTTGTGTTCACGGCCCTTCTAGGCTCCCACTTCATCCCATTCCACCTTAGAAGCAGGGGCTGTGCCACCAGCCCGTTATCCCTATCCCTCCAAGAGGGACTCGGGATTATTAAAGGAGGAATCACCTGTTAGGAGATATAAGTTTAACGGCGATTCATCCCCCCACTCAAGTAGGGGGCTTTCTCGCCGAGAAACCGGTAACCCAGGTGAACGGCCAAATGGCGTGGTCATCGCCGATATGGATGGACAGAAACACTTAACCGCCCTAGCCCTTAACCGGTCACTGCCCGGTCCCGGTCGAGACTTCCCTACTTCACATACCGAGTTTTACAGCTCAAGCGACAACGGCTGACTCTAGTTGCTTTAAGACTTCTGCTCGCAACACTGAGCACTTAAACCTGTTTCATCAGCGGAAACCGAGGAGCCGTTTCTCGGGCGTAACGCCTATATTTACAGCCTTCTGTGTCCATTCAACAGCTCTGCCGGAGATGGGCGCTACAAATTTTTCTGCGCGGGAAAAAATTATTTTTAGGGATCCACTATTGATAATTTGTGGGATGATGTACGCCAGAATTCGGGTCGGCGAAAGGGGTAGGATCGTCCTACCTAAGGATTTTAGAGAGGCGCTTAACATTAGGGAGGGTGACGAGCTCGTCTTAACGCTTAGAGGCAATAAGGTTATCATCGAGAAGGCTGAGGACCCGTTCAAGATCTTGGAGGAGACACTGGGGGACTTAACGTTTAGCCGCGAACTACGGAGGATCGCCGAGAGAGAGGCGCTGGAAAGCTTAAAAAGAGGTTAACCCTAATGGCTTTAAACATCCTCCTGGAGACGGGTTTCATGCTAGCTCTCAACCCTAGGGACGAACACCACGAATGGGCTTTGAAAATCCTTAAAAAATCAAGGGGGAGGGCAAACGTCCTACATATATCTCCCGTAGCCCCCATAGAGCTATCGCTGATAATGAAGTCTAAAGGATACAGCGATAAATCTATACTGCGCGTACTGAACGCGCTTCACAGCATTATTAGAAGATATACTAGGCCGTACTACCCCCGGTTAGAGCTAGAACACGTAATGTACGCAGCAGAGCTGAGATTAAAGCATCCTGTGCTCACGTTCTTCGACTCAATACATGCTTCAGTAGCCATACTTAACAGCCTCACGTATTACGACCTTGACAAAACCATAAGGAACGTGATAGACAAAGAGCTAGAAACAGAGTGATGGCTCTACCGCCCAAGAAACCCTGAAATCCCGAAGCCGCCGCGGAGCTCCCAGTTCAGCTTCATGGTAAGCGCACATCAAAATACTGGTCAGCGGATTCACATCCTAACATGCCAGGTACAAGTATACGAGCGCCCGAAGCCGTGAAGCAGCAAGTTAAAGGCGTTGAAAATACCGGCCTCCAAGCCTAACGTGGCGCAAGCACGGAGGCGTCTGATAAGACGGCTACTCTCGCCCTCCCGCCGTGCCTGTTTCTAAGCTCCTCCAAGACCTCCTCCCAAGTCTTCAAGCAGAGCACCTGGTCCGGAGGCCCCATCCTGCCCCTAAGCTCCCACGACGAGTGCTCAGTGTACACTATGACCCTTCCAGCCCTCTTCCTTCTCCCCGGGGGTTTCCAGAGCCTGCCGTCGCCCCTGCAGACACCCCACTTCCCGTACACGTAGTGTGGACACACGCCCCTGGGGTTCATCCACAC
>CAYSTQ010000328.1:0-1966 GCA_964433855.1 uncultured Thermoproteales archaeon | reverse complement strand
CTGCGTGTAAGAATTCCCTGCTTAAGCAAGGAGAAAGTTAAAGTAGGCGCGATGTCTAAAATATCCTTTTTAAAGGCGTTCTATCAAAGTCTGCGTCGTTAGATACTATTTTCTCCGCTCTCATCCTAAGCATTACGGCCAAGTGCAAAGAGTCTTCATAGTCTAACCTGTATTCTTTCATTAGCTTTACCGCTTTAAGGTGGTCGCTTTTCTCAAGTGGGACTATTTCTAAACCTGGCAAAGCTGTCACGGCGTTCACAATAGCCCAGATAAGTTCCGGGTCTTTAAGCGTGGCGGCTGCTAGGCCAGACAATACTACAGCTAACTCATGCAGTGTTAGTGCAGAGGTTATGTATTCCCCGCGGCTGCCATTTTCAATCCTTCTTATCCATTCTCTTGATCTCTCACCGTACTCAGGATGCCTACCAAGCCAATACACGAAAACGTTTACATCTATGTACTTTCTCTCCACCAATTCCGGATCGCCTCAGCCAGGAATTCGTCGAGGTCCCGGGGCCACTTCCTGATTTTCATGATGCCATAGTACTCGTCAGCGACTGATTTAAGGGGGTCTAACACGATCCTACCATTAACGATGCTTATCCTTAGCCGCTGCCTCGCCCTTATTCCCAGAGCCTCCCGAATCTTTTTCGGTAACAGAATACGGCCCTTTCCATCAACTCTAACTACTTCCATTGCTCCACCATAAAACATATTCCCACATATATATAAACCCACCCTAACAATCCGGTCATGCCCCCAGCGCTTACATGGCGGAGAGCAGGAAGTCGACATGGTGTGGTGAGCAGGCTGCCTAACCTTAAAAATAATGTCGATAGATAGTTAACCGGGAGGTGTCCCGCTTTGAAAAACGTCTACGTAGCCCTGGCGGCCGCTGCCATCGTAGTTGCAGCCCTAGTCGCCCTAAACCCCATGCAGCAGCCTGGAGAACCCGGGGAGAAGGCCGTCCCGCGGAAGCCTGAAGACCTTATAACGGGGGTCAGTGCAAAGCTGTCGCTGACGAGCACCGCCTTCCGGGACGGCGAACACATCCCCAGGAAGTACACGTGCAGCGGAGACGACGTGTCCCCACCTCTCCAGTGGAGCCAGCCGCCTCCCGGAACCAAGTCCCTAGTACTGATAATGTACGACCCCGACGCGCCCAGGGGCATATTCTACCACTGGATACTCTACAACATCCCGCCGGACACTAGGGGGCTCCCGGAGAACATCGCCAAGAAGCCCGAGACAGAACACGGGCAGCAGGGCAGAAACAGCTTCGGTCGAACAGGCTACGGAGGCCCCTGCCCACCCTTAGGCAGCACCCACCACTACGTCTTCCTACTCCTAGCGCTTGACACGAGACTGAGCCTGCCGGCTAACGCCACCCCGGCACAGGTCATGCAGGCATGCCAGGGACACGTGAAGGCCTACGCCAAGCTAACAGGCCTATACCGGAGATAAAGAAAACCACCGGTAAAACAGTTAGTTAGGTCTCCACGCCTAGCTTACGGCCTAGAACGGCTCCGGTAGCCAGTATGGCGGCTCCCACGGCTGAGACGGCTATGCCGGTCCACAGCAGGTCCCTTTCCAGCCCGTACACAGCATACTTATTATTTATCTCCACCACCGGCTCCCAGACTTTAACAGCCTTGATATACACCATGTACAGGCCACGCCTTCCAAGGGCCATCCGCATGTAGACGCTTGAAGCGTTCCCCCGGAAAAACAGGGTCTCACCGGCTTCAGGGCTAGGGTTAACAGTGAAAGAAGAACCCAGGTAGACCAGGTAAACGTCAAAGGTAGCCCCTTTAAACATAGCCGTATACGTGAAGCCGCGCGGACCCGTGAAAAACACGTTAAGAGAGAAAACGTCTCCCGTCTTCATCCTTCTTATTCTAGTGGTGCCGCCTCCACTATAGCTGGCCCCTCTAATTCATTGCCTGGCTTTAACTTATCCCTTAAA
>CAYSTQ010000327.1:0-1967 GCA_964433855.1 uncultured Thermoproteales archaeon | reverse complement strand
AGGTTGAGGATAAGAAGAACTTTTACCCAAACGCTGAAGCCGTAATAGAGCTTTTCGAGACAGCCGCCAAGTATACGAAAAACGTTAATCCAACCCACGGCTCAATAGCTGGAGCTTTAGCAAACCCAGGAATGATTAACGAGATATCAGGAATTATAGGAGCTAATGAGAGGCACTGGATTGGAATCCAAGCGGGCCTTGAGACCGCCTCGCCGAGGCTGATCGGAATGCACATGGCCAACAAAACAAAGCCTTTCTCGCCAGAGGAATGGCCATGGGTCGTGTTGAACGGCACTCTTGTCTTCAACAAGAACTACTGGTTCCCAGCCTACACAACTATCCTAGGTCTCCCCGGGGAGACTGAGGAAGACGAGATAATGACCGCTCAGCTGATCCTCGCAATGGAGAAGGAGCTTGTAGAGAAGCTCGGCAATAGAGCTCACTTCACAGTAACTCCATTAGCTTTTACCCCTATGGGCTTGCTTAAAGATAGGGAATTCTTTAACGTTAAGGAGATGATGACTGAAGGCCGGTTTTTACACCTCTACCATGCTTGGAGGCATCTCTATAAGGAAGTGGTGAAAGGTCTACCAATGTTTATGAAGGAAAATCGATTCCTGCTTCTCTTCTATCCGCTGGCAAGGCTTGGAGCACACCTAGTTGTTGAGCAGTTAAGAAAGTGGGGAGTCAAGCATGGATTTAATCCAGGTAAAAGGCTCGAGCCTCTGGATGTTAGAATCGACGTGGATAAATGACACCCAGCTCCCTCGTCAATTAAAACATAGTAGAATAAAATATTAAATGTAGAGACTTCTAGTATGGGGCTACAGTGCTGGAGACAGCTACACCCCCAGTTTTAGGCCTTACCCAATGTTTCTACCACACCCCAGCCCTTCCAGCCAGGGCTCCAGCCGGCGCGAAGTCTCAAGACGGCTCGCGCAGCAGCTCCCCCTCCCTCCCCTCATCCGCCTGCAGTGTCCTCAGCGTTCAGCGTCAAGCCTTCAGACAGGCTCCTTCAGGAGCTTCTCGAAGAGCACGGCGAAGAAAATGAAGAGCGCCACAGCCGCCGCGGCGTTCGACACGGCTAGCCCCACGGTCCTGCTGAGGGCGAGCGCTACGAAATCCACGGAGCCGTGAAGGACTGTCGACACGAGCACACACCCCGTCTTCTCCCTAATCACGCCGAAAACAAGGCCCATAAAGACGGCGGACACCGTCATGAACACGGTGAAAGGCTCAACGCCGCACCTGCCCGTGAACGGGTTAATCCCCGTGAACAGGTGAGGGGGCCCGAAGAAGACGGCCGCCGTGACCAGCGCCCCCTCCCCCCACTCATACTCGACCCAGAGAAACCTCCGATACCTCCTGGTGAACACCTCGTCCAACCTAGATTGAACATAGCCCCTGAAGAACAGCTCCTCGGCGAAGCCCACAAACACGAAATACCACAGCAGGTCCTTAGCCAGCTCGACGGGCCCCGGAAGCGGTAAACCAGCCGCTAAAGCCAGCGAGACCATCGCGAGAAAAACCGCCGCAAAGGGCGCCGCCACGTAGCCGCTCCACCTCAAGCTAAACCCAAGGCTCCTAGGCCTCAACCCGTACTCCCAGGGCCTCCCGTGGACAAGAATCCCCAGTAAGCCAAGCACGATCATAACCGCCTTAGAGTACCACCCGTAGCCCCCAGGGCAAGCCGCCTGGAGAAGCCAGGCTAAGATGAAGAAACAAGCCTCGAGCACCGCCACCTCCACCAACGCCAGCAAGCGCCCCCGGGAGCCGCCGCGCACACACCCCGGAGCCCGGCCTCCACACACCCCTCCTCTCCCCCAGACACCCTCTCCTACATGCTACACCTCGCTATTTAACGTTTTAAGCCGAAAGCCTACAGGCCTCATCCCTAACACCGTCCCCGCCTCCACGTTAAAACCGGCAGCCTACACCCCCAATAACGATACGCCTTCCCAACAACA
>CAYSTQ010000326.1:0-1990 GCA_964433855.1 uncultured Thermoproteales archaeon | reverse complement strand
ACAGCGTTTCTCAAAGTCAAGTTAGAGGAGACCAGAACATCTCCATCTAAGGTGAGACTTCCCGTCCACTCCACGGATCCTTCAATTTGATAGGTTGAGGGCTGAGACTTCTCCTCCTCAACCTTCAGAATACCCCATATGTGAAGGCAGGGTATCGTAACCTTAACTCTCCCATCAGATTCAACCGTATAATTCAGTGTTAAGCCCTCAGGATACTCATCAGGAGTATAATATGTGATTCTAAGAGTAAGAGGCTTACCCTGAAGCTCAGGTCTCAAAGCGAAAGTAAAGTTTGCATTTACTTGATCTACAGCCGTATCAGTGTATTCATTGTCATAGAGGTAGTTTATGAAATGGAAGATGGTTGCGCTGTTGGCCGGATCCCAGTATCGTATGCTCATCACAATCGGATTAAAGTCTGTCGAAATGCCTGTTTGAACTCCGGCTTGGCTAAGGGCGCTTGCGAACCAATCAATCCACTCACCCAAGTACCACTCGTAGTCGCTCCACCACTGAAGCTCCCGCCATTCCTCGTATGGTAGTTCCGATTCAGTTAAGTTAAGCGCTTCTAGGTCTTCGTAGTATAGCCATTGATATTCGTCGTAAGGTGCATGGAACCAGTAAGCGTAACTTACCACCTTTTGGTGGCCATAGAAGTAGCTGTCGATTACGGAATCTGATAATGAGATTATTTTTCCGCTTCCATAGCTGTAGACTTTTATGCTTTCAGGATCGTCTTCTTCTCCAGTAGCATTGAAGTAGTTGGCGAAATCTAGTCTTTCGGGAGTAGTTACAGGAAAACCATTTTCGTCATATATGCCGATTTTACCTACACCTATGAGTACTCCTCCCTGACTTACATAGTTGAGTAGGAGGTTTACTTGCCCGTCGGAAAGGCAGGTTGCGTTTGTCAGAATTAATGCCTTATATTTGGAGAGCCTTTCAAGCGTTGGGGTGTATGGGTAGAATTCGTTATCCCCGAAAATCACTATGTCGAATGTTACATTGTTCATGTCTGATAGAAGGTAGAAGATTGATTCGAAAGGCCTGTAACCATATCTGTCCATTACACGGTTTGCCCTAAAGTTCTGCGCTGAAGGCACGGAGTATATCAGCCCTATCTCCCCGTCCTGCCGCTTCGGCAACAGCTCTGGATGCTGCTGAATAAAACGTATGTAAGTTATGTTATGACCTATTGTGGTCTGCGGCCATCCGCCAGTCGCTATGAGCTCCGCTGTTGCTAGGACCTGCTCTTCAGGATATGGATTTTCTGACTGATAGACATCTGAATAGGGGTAAGTGGATGGGGATGGACAAGTCATTGAGGCGAAATGCTTGCCCGCAGCATATATGGTTCTGAAGAGAGGTGCCAAATTTCTTTGCGGGTACCCCCCCTCCGATGTATAGTACCCCAAACGGTCATACCATATTTCGAAGAATGGGAAGTCAATGTATGGTAGGAGCGGTATCATGCTGAGCCTTCCTTCAGAAACGTGATAGCTTAGGGTAGGCGCTAGGTTGGCAGCTATCCAAAAGTTTCCGCCCCTGCTTTGGGCGTAGGCCTTTAGTTCTGAACTTAAATTCTTGTAGAAGTCTATGAGTGTTTTGAGCTGATAGTTCTCGAATTCTCTCCACAAGTACATTGTATAATTGTCGGGTGGAGGATAGTCAGAAGAGTACTGCTGATTTTCATACATGACTCTCTCTAAGTTGCTAGAATCCGGCTTGTTGTGAAGAAGTTTAGAGGTTCGGTATCCCTTGTCTTTCAAATACTGTGCGAAGTTAAAGGTTGAGATGTCAGTTATGTTAAATTTCTCAGCTAGCTCCGTGGAATTATATTTGCTGCTCAAATATTGGTTAAACCCTACTAGCGTCTCATTATCAAAACAGTACCAGCCTAGGTTATCATACTCGAGTTGATTTGATATGGCTCCTGAGTAGCTGCCCCATCCTCCGTCGAAGACTATCATGTCTACGCCGGCTTCAACGG
>CAYSTQ010000325.1:0-2000 GCA_964433855.1 uncultured Thermoproteales archaeon | reverse complement strand
CACACGCCCCTAGGGTTCATCCACACTATGACCAGGTCACCTCCCTTTCTCAGCATCCGCTCGGTCCACAGGACGATCTCCGGCTGGAGAGGCCTGCAGTACACGTTAGCCACCACGACATCCATGCCCGAGGGGTACTCGTAGGCGTAGTGCTCCGCCGCCCTGGCCGTGCCCGCCTTCCAGGCCTCAACGAAGTCCCCGGCCACGAGCTCGACAGGGTCCCTCACCCCGTTCACCAGCATGTCCACCTTGAAGTCCAGCCCAGCCATCCTAGCGGCCTCGTCCGCGTTACTCCTCAGGGCCCCGGCGCCCCGAACCTTCCCGTGGTTATGGACTATCGTCTCGATCCCGGAGACCCCGGGAAGGATGATCTTAGACCCCCCGCTGAAACCGCCGTATTCAGCCCCGTAGGGTAGGATGGAGCCGATCCCTATCTTCAGGTCGCAGCTCATAACCTCCTCGTTAACGTAGACAGGTGTCCCGCGGCTCGTCTCCCCCAGGTACTCCAGGCAGTCGTAGGGGTTATGGTTAAACACTGGGTACCGCTCGACAACCTCCTCCCCGAGCTTCTTAGCCATCTCCTCCCTAGTATACAGCCCGTGGGTGCCGGACGCTATTATGAACCTCACATGGTCGTCGCCAACCCCTCCCCTCCTAAGCTCCTCCAGCACAAAGGGAATTATCCTGAAGGCCTTAGTCGGCCTAGTCAGGTCGTCGACCAGGACAGCGACCTCGCGCACCCCCTCCGCAAGCCTGTCCAAGGGCTTCGAGCCGACCGGGCTTCTCAGCCCAGCCCTTATCTGCTCAGGGGTTAGAGGGGGCCTGTCATACCCCCGTATCCTGAACTCCTGAACCGTCCACTCCCCCGGGAAACTCAGCGTGATACGTCTATCCCCGTACCAGGCATACTGCATTAACCGTACCTCCTTAAAGGAGCCCATAGAGCCTCCCCCGGAACATGATAAACCTAAACCCTAAAATACGTTGACACGCCGCCAACCCAACCCCTCTCTAAATACGCCACGTAACCAAAGGGGGTTCAGCCCAGCCAGCATCTCTCCGCTGCTCAACGCCTACCCAGGCCATGATCAGAGCCGACGCCACGCGCGCCCAAGGCAATGATCACCGTTCCGTCTCCAGACCCGATATACTTATATCGTTTCCGACCCAATATATGGTTCGGAGATAACGAACATGTCGGAAGCGATTCTCAAGGTGGGGAAGAAGGGCGAAATATACACGAGTAAGGACATACGTGAAAGCATAGGTATAAAGCCCGGCGGAATGGTGAGAGCTATAGTCAAAGGACGCCAGCTCATAATAGAGCCGCTGCCAACCATAGAGGAGCTCATAAGAGAGACCGTTCTAGAGCTAAGCCCGGAAGAGGCAGAGAGGTTCAGCGAGCAGGCGCAAAAAGAGGAAGGCGTCTATGGATGAACTACTAATCGACACAACGTATCTCCTACCGGTGTTCGGCGTTAGCACAGGCCTTGAAAACTATGAACAGCTATTCCCCATGCTGCTTAACAAATACTCGGTTCTCTATAACCCGATCTCAACAGTAGAGGCCAAATGGATAATACTTAAGCTAGCAAGGAGAGAGGCGCGAGGACAGAGACTGTTAACGAGGTTTAGAGAAGGGCTTAAGGCCCTGTTAAGCGACAAGAGGCTGTCACAGAGTGTCTTAACAAACCACGAGATAGAGGAGATAGCAGATATCCTATTGGTTAAGGAAGAAGTAAAAGATTATTTCGACAGGCTCATCTACGCGACAGCCGCCCATCACAACGCTATACTGCTGACCGAAGATAAAAAGCTACTCAGGATAACACGCCAAGGAAACCTACCCAAACCCAAGAAAGCCTTAAACTGGAGCGAGCTAGCCAAAGAGTTAAGACACAGATAAGTCATTAAGCCACTACAGTGCTTGTGGTGTGTAAAGCTCGGTAAAAACTCTTTTTTAAAAAGCAGCATGCTAAAATAAGGATTAAGACCGAAAA
>CAYSTQ010000324.1:0-2002 GCA_964433855.1 uncultured Thermoproteales archaeon | reverse complement strand
AGGGATCCCTTTAGCCAGCTTAACGTAGTAGTCCACTATCAGCCCGGGATTCCGCTTGAAGACTAAGCCGTGCGCTGGAGCTATTATCTTCGGCGCTAGGCCTCGCTGCCGGATCTTCTCCACAACTTTTAAGACGTAGTCGCCGTAGCGACCCACTATATCCACCACGTATTTACGGACATGTCTCAGATAGCCGGAGACATCCCCCTCGTCAGTGACTGCGGAAGGCGTTGAGAAGCCGCCAAAGGCGTCTCCTGAAAGCAGGGCGTCGTCCCCAGGGATAAATGTCATTATGGTGTCAGGCCAGTGAAGCCATGGCGTATGGATAAACACCAGTTCTCTATCCCCTAAGGCAATCCTCTCACCGTCGTCCAACGCCCTGAACCTGGAGCTCACCCCGTGGAACGACCTCAGCAACATTCCAGCCAGCCGATGCCCCAGAACCTCGGCCCTGCCACCGTTTGCCTCAAGGATGCTCGGTATGGCTCCGCTATGATCCTGCTCCACGTGGTGAACAACTATGTAATCGATGTCTCTGGGGTCAACCAGTTTTTCCACAGCCTCAACAAACTCGTCGGCATAAGCCTTTTTCCACGAATCGAAAAGCACGGTTTTCTCGCTGGAGAAAAGGAGATAGGCGTTACACGTGACACCCTCAGGTATGCTCCAGAGCGCCTCAAAATACCTAGCCCTGTCATCATCAACCCTCAGCAGGTAAAGCCCTCTAACTATCTTCCCAACCTAGATCCTCATATTTTCACCAGCCACCTGGAAGGTTAGTTTACCCTCTCTACCTGATCTCCCGATCTCAACATTTCAACCATTAACTCCCAAAAAATAGACTACCATAAATGAGAGTGTTAAGACATAGCTCGACAAGCCCTAACCAATCAGGAACAAAGCTATCGCTGAGATCTCCAGAGACCATGAACGTTACAGTAGGCCCTGGCTTCCACGGATTCGGACTCTATCCTGAACACAGCCTCCGGCGCGTCTCCAGGCTCTAAAAACTTTCTTTGAACTACACCACCCGCTGCAACCTCTATCCACTCGATATAGTGCCCTTCTTCCATCGGATGCGGGACGGAGCCTACAACAACCCTGACGCCGCCGTCCACCCGCTTAACTATTGGGACATGCTTCTCCCCGCCTACATCCTCGGTCTTCTCGACTAGGAGCTCCATTGGCTTCCCACAGCAGACCAGCTTCCCAATTCCAGCATGCAGAACCATTACTATGTTGCCACAGATGTTACACCTGTAAACCTGCATCCTAGCGGTCATAACACAGCCCTTCAGTACTCCTCACATTTAACCTGGAAGAAGCTCCTCGAATGACCACAAGACGGGCATTTCTCAGGCGGCTCCCTGCCGTAGTGCACGTAGCCACACTTCCTACAGACCCACCAGACCTCCTTATCCTTCTTGAAGACCGTTCCAGCCTCAACCTCTTTCAGGAGCTTCCCATATCTCTCCTCATGGTGCTTCTCAGCCTGGGCTATCGCCCTCAGCCTAGCCGCTATATCTGGGAACCCCTCCTCCTCAGCTATTTTAGCGAACTCTGGATACATTTTGCTGTGCTCGTAGTTTTCACCTGCTATAGCCGCCTTCAGGTTTTCAGCCGTACTGCCCAGGACCGTGGGGGCCACGGCCTCAACCGTAACCTCGCCGAAATCCTCCCCGCTCCTCTTCTTAAGCTCGTTTATAAGCTTGAAGAGTGTCTCAGCGTGCTCCGCCTCGTTATCAGCTGTCACAAGAAATATTTCGGATATCTGCTCGAACCCCTCCTTCCTAGCTATAGATGCATAAAAGGTGTACCGGTTTCTCGCCTGGCTTTCGCCTATAAAGGCCTTAACCAGGCATTCAAGAGTCTTTCTCACATGCGCCACCTCCAATATTTTAAACTGGTATAAATTTATAAGTTTATAGTTCGATATTCGAACCCATGGATGAAAGGGACCTCTACATATTGGAGTTGCTTCGGAGAAACGCCAGGACGCCTA
>CAYSTQ010000323.1:0-2003 GCA_964433855.1 uncultured Thermoproteales archaeon | reverse complement strand
ACGACCGCCCGGTTAACAGCCGGGCGCTCTACCGGGCTAAGCTACCCCGGCTGTCTAGATTTTTAGCATTTAGGAAATATTTAAACTTCCCGGACTAAAGCCTTTTCTATGGCTGAGATCACCGCCCTGATTTTTTCACCGCTGTCGCCTCTCAGCGGAGCACCTGCTGACCATTTATGTCCGCCTCCTCCTAGGATTCTGGCTATTCTTGAAACGTCGATATGTTTACTTCTTAAAGAGACGCTGTTTCGATGCAGTATAACGTAGACCTCAGCTCTGAACCCCTTATCTCTAAGCATTAATTGAACATCCCCGGGATCTAGTCGCTCATCGGCAGTAGTAAAAGCTACTCTGATACCGCTCGTGTACGTTACAAGGGTTGAAGTATGCGCCTGCCTTAACTCTCTCCTATAAAGTTTTTCAACGGTTCTATAGGTTTTCTCAGCCCAGTCGGGCCATAGAACTCCTTCTATAAAGGCGTTCAAAGCCATATATTTAAGCCGCCATCGTCCTCTGTTCCAATGAAGAAGCCTGCGCCATTTAACAGCTAGGGTATCCTCGTTAAGTAGGAGGTCTGCATCGCGGGCTATCTCGGCTAAACGCCGCTCTATTTCTCTCGCATGATCTCCTATTTCATCTAGAGCTATTTCAGCAGCTACCCGCTCGGTGTCCAGTACTAATTTAGCTCCTGTGGCTAATACCTCGTTAATGGTTTTGGAAGGCCATAAATGATGGTCAAACCATAATACCTCAGTTTCCTTACTAATATTTTTAAGAGCTCTTATAACACGGTTAGTCTGGGAAGGGTTAGGGCACAGATCCGCTACTATAAGACGCCTATATCTCTTCCCTATTTTCTGTTCCAGGCAATCAGGGAATCTGCCGACACTGATAAGCTCTACGTTCGCGTTTTCAACATTATGTTTAGTTATAGCGGCTGTAGCTATGCCATCTAAATCCCCATGAGCTATTACTAGTGTTTTCTCAACCATTCCAAGACACCTAGCCTAGCCTTACATGTTTTGCGATAACTATTTTATCAATAGTTTCAGGTACGCTGGCCCTCCAAGCGTCCCCTAAGGCTAAAAGAGCGTAAACCCCTATAATTCTGCCTCCAGCCTGTTCAGCTAGTTTGGAAAGGGCGTGAAGGGTACGACCAGACTGCAGCAGATCATCCACTATGAGTACGTTATCACCCGGTTTAAGAATAGTGCTTGGAAGGTAGAGCGATGTTAAGGTCGGCGGGCTTAGAGTTAAATATTGTATTTCCAAGTAACTTTTAGTGCTTGGGTCACGGTTTTTCTTAGCTACTGCTAATTTAGCATCAAGGATGGATGAGACCATGGTAGCTAAAGGGATGCCGTTAACTGCTGCTGTTAAGACAGCATTAACATTGCTCCCTGAAAACTCAGTGAAAGCGTGATAAGCCGCTAACTTAAGTATCCTGCTGTCATAGGCTAGGGGATATATGTTGACCACACCCATCTCGTCTATCTCAAGCTTTCTCTCTATCATTTTTTCTATCAATCCCGTTTCATGCAGTTTTAAAGCTATTTCCATGGCTCTTTCCATGCTTGGCGCTACATCACCGGTCACATACCTACAAAGTAAAGCTTCAGGTATTTTCAAAGCGCTTGAAAGATCGCGGTACGTGTAAAACTGTTTAAGCGTCCTGAGTGCTTCAATAGTCATTATCTGCCATCTTATCTTAAGCGACCTTCTACCTTCGTCACGCCTCATATCATCACTTTTAATCAATTACGCAAATCTATAATTTTAACAAACATATATAAAACCTAAGCCTCTCTTCATACCCTCTCTTCAACCCTTCTAATCTCGCCTTTTCACGCTCATATCTCTCCTTCATGGAATCAGTTAAGAACTCCTCCCAAGACGCAGGGTCTATCCGTAAAGGCATTAAGAGAACTTTGAAACGTCTAGAAGGCATGATTATAGCTCTAAGCTCCCTGCCCTGCTCCTGAAGATATTTCTCAACCGCTCTA
>CAYSTQ010000322.1:0-2041 GCA_964433855.1 uncultured Thermoproteales archaeon | reverse complement strand
GCGCTGCCCGGGGGAGTTATCGGTAGGAGACGGCATCTACTCAGGATCAGCGGCTCAACAGAGACAGGCGTTATAACGGCGGCAGCCGGGTAGAGGTGTATGGCCCCGCCTCCACGCTTACCGGTTCTGTTGAAGAACTCCTCAACGTGGCCTACATACAGGTCGTTCCCCAAGATCACCCCTAGGGTCACCACCCCCTCCTCGTAGTAGGCAACCGTCTTAATACCGTAGAAATCAACGTATACCACTACAAGGCTGGCTATAGGCGTGTCGTCCCCGCTGCTTTCCTGAAGCCTGAGGATTGCCCTGCCGTCATAGCCGCTCACAGCCTCGTAGCTAGTCTCTGAATAGAAGACCGTGTCATAGGCGTCGTCCAGATCCATGTCGTCGAGATAGGCTGACACAAGTATGCCCGTCACCTTAGCGTTAGGCACGGGGACGCCGTCGCTCGTGGCCACCCTGACCTCGTATGACTGGTCTGAGAGCTTAGTTATGGAAACATTGAGTACGGGGGTTAGCCTTATCGAAAAGGCGTATCTACCGTGTATCCCGAGTATTTCCTCCATATCCCTGCTGGATACTAGGGTTAGGCCCGACAGATCCTCTAGCCCGCACTCGTATATCCGTACAAGCTTGTTCGGGTCTAACTCGTAGGGCTTGCCGCCCGCAAGGGCTAGGCCTAAAGCCTTCACGTCATCTGGATATGTTGCCGACAGGCCCCAGTCGGGCGGATCACCCGGGCTTAACAGTAGCTGGTCAACTATTTTCTGGGCCTCGACCTGGAGCTGGCCCTCATACGTGTACATGACTTGTCTAAGCAGGCCCGGCATGAAGTGGGTTGTGGCTGCGAGGAGGGTTATGCTGAGCAGCAGCGCGGCGACCACGTATTCCATGACCGGGCTCACTGTTTAACCACCCCTAAGCCGATTCTCACAAAGCTGTTTTCCTTCACAAGCCAGGCGGCAAGGGAGTTATAACCGTAGGCGAACTTAGGCCCGTAGCGGATAACCGCTGTGGATGTCTGAAGCTCTCCACTGCCCAGCTCAACCACTATATTTGAGGAGTTGGCTAAGGGGATCTCGGAGATGGCTGTGACAGGCGGCTGAAGCCACACCTCCACGCGAACAATATAGCTTCCATTATCCTCGACGAGCTCGATAGAGTATGGGTGGCCTAAGATTGCTGGCGGCAGGTTTAGCAGTTTAACTAGCTCGAGGCTGTCTGAGCGGCTGCGGGAGGCCGCCACTGTAAGGCTGGTTATGCTTTTTGAAACGTAATGCGCTACCTCCGCTGCCCCCGCCCGAGCCGCCTCCCGGGCCAGGTAGTCTTGGATATCTGCTGCTTGTTGGAGCGCTGCATATACTAGGAGGAGCAATGATGTTAGAAGAACGACGTGGGCCACGGCGGACAAGCATGATCACCTCTTAAACTGTTGAGAGTTTAACCTCTACCTCCACCACGTATATGAGCGAGCCTATGACGGGGGCTCCGTCGACGGTGCTGGGGCCGTTTATGGAGGCTGCATCTTTAACCTCTTCGTTAACTAGTAGCTCAAACCTGAGGCTGGTAGTGTTCACAAACACTGTCTTCACAGAAGCTGGGCCGCTGGAGGCCACTACACGTATGCTGTCCAAGCCGAATGTTTGGCCTATTGTTAGCCTTATGAACACGGCTTCGAAAACATTTACGTAGCCTGGGCCCGCGGGGGTGTTTTCCAGGTATGTGGCGCCTAGGCTGACGAGCCTAACTCTGTGGCTGTACAGTTTCACGATTGAGGCGTTCTGGAAAAACGTTTTAACCGTGACGAGGGGCTCGCCCCCGTCTACCACGAGGCCCTTGCTGCCGCCTCTAACGTATTCCTCTCCGTAGCTATAGTATGGGTTAACGTACCTGATACTGGCTGTATAAGCGTCGATAAGGGTTACAGGGGGACTGCCTCCGTCAGGATAGAGGATTAGTTGAACCCTATCTCCGTCCTTTATGAAGTCGAGCCTGCCTGTTTGACAGTTTATCTTCACGTGGCCCGACGAGAGAGTCTTTA
>CAYSTQ010000321.1:0-2056 GCA_964433855.1 uncultured Thermoproteales archaeon | reverse complement strand
AAGAGGTTGGGAGAGAAGAAGCTTAGGATTAGGGATGCGATACCGATAATAAGAACCTTGAGAAGTTGTTCTAAAAAGCTATGAAGATCGCCATAGTTAGCGAAGGATTTAGACCATACGTTGGCGGTGTAGAGACCAGGTATACCAAGCTTGCAGACTATCTTTCCAAAAAGAATGATATAGATGTTATAACGCTTCTTCAGAGTCATTACACTCATGAAGGTGATGAGATTCCTGTAGAAGAGGCTTGTGGGCGGCTCAATATAGTTAGAGTAAGGGTTTCGAACGAGTACTTCTTGAGGGATGGAACTAGATCCCTTGGTGGGGTGAGGGAGTTTTCTAAGAAATGCGTTGAGTATCTGAAGAAAAACTCTTATGATGTAATTTTGGCTAGTGAATGGCCCCTTCTTCATATACTCTATCTTAGGAGGAAGCTTGATCACGGGATAGTCGTTGATTGGCATGAGGTGTGGGGGAGGTATTATTGGAAGTTTGGGCTGAAAGGATTCGGCGGATATATCTTAGAAAGGATCGTTGCGAAGCTGGATGGAGTTAAGCATATAGCTGTATCAGACTTTACCAGAAGTAGGCTTAGAAATATTTTGGGAGTACGCGGAGATGTGCCAGTTATCTGGAATGGTATAGATCTCGAAGAGTATAGAGCGGTATCAGATGTCGACAGGGAGTTCGGGAAAATCGTGTTTTTCGGAAGGTTTGCTCCCCATAAGGGTATCGATCTGTTGATAGAGGCATTTAAGATTGTGAAGAGGTCTAGGCCTGAGGTCAGCTTGCACATTATAGGTGAGGGCCCGTTGAGGGAGAGAGTTATGGCTATGGCTTCAAACGTTAAAGGAGTTCATGTTCATCTGGCCGTTCCTAGGAAGAGGCTACTGGAGCATATTAGGAGCGCTTGGATAGCCGTAATTCCTTCTTTGAGGGAAGGTCACGGTATCTCCTATCTAGAGGCTATGGCCGCTGGAACGCCAGTAATATCTGCTAAGAGTCCATACAATGCATTTTCAAGTATGGTTAAGGATGAAGAGGAGGCTCTCGTAGTCGAGCGTGAAAAGTCATCATTAGCGGAAGCTGTTCTCAGGCTTTTGAGAGATGAAGATTTATGGAGGAAGTTATCTGAGAATAGTAAGAAGTTTGCGTCAAAGTTCACTTGGAGTGAGATGGCTCTTAAGCTGGAGAGGGTGTTGAAGGATGTCGCGGAGAAGAGCTCTTAAGATTTCAGCCTTACTCTTAAGAAATCTTAAGAGGCTGAGAGATTGGATTGAGGCGAAAATCTACTACTTCCTATACGTTGTGAGGTCTTCTAGCATTAAGGATTGGATTCTCATATCCTTATTCCTTATAGGTCCAATAGTCTCAGGAACGCTTGTTGGAATTAAGATGTTCTCAAATTATTTGCCGACTGGAGATGATCCTGGAAACTGGTTAAAGAGGATTAACGCTTTCCTCGGAAATACTTATCCATTGTGGAATGAAAATCTTCTCACTTATCCACCTTTATTCCATGCTATGGGAGCAGTTATCTCACTTCTCTGCGGGGACTCGGTAATCGGCATGAAGATTTTAGCAACTCTAGTATTTGTTTTGATCCCTGTGGTATCTGGATGGTTCGTTTATAAGATTTCTGGAAATAGACATACAGCCGTCGTAGCTTCTCTGATAATCTCATTCCTGCCTATGCATTATGAGATGATCTGGTGGGGTGCTTATCCGAACCTATTGGGAATGATGCTGCTACCCATAGGTATATATCGTATAATCAGGATCTTGCAGGGCTGGTCTTCCAATAAGGATTTGGCTTACCTAGTACTGTTTTCTCTGATAATAGCGCTGACTCATCATATTACTGCGGTAGTTTTCGCGGCTATCCTCGCTATAACATGCGTGGTGCTCCTAGCTTTTAGGATATTGTCAATGAGGTTTGGGATAACGGCGCTAGTATCAGTTAACGTGATTATAGCGTATATCGTTTCTCTAATGAAATTCGGATACATGGTTAATAATCCGGTTGTAGTTCCGGTGGATTTGTATGAGAAGCTTC
>CAYSTQ010000320.1:0-2059 GCA_964433855.1 uncultured Thermoproteales archaeon | reverse complement strand
CTCAGCGTTAAGCACCGCGAGATCATACTCCCCCTCCCCCAGAAGCCTCTCCGCCAGCCTAAGCATAGACTCCGCCCGGCGCCTCAAGAGACCCGGATAGCTGCCGCTCACCCACCACACCTCAAAGTTCACAGTCGCCGCAAACCCTTATATCTTTACCAGCCAACCCTAACGCCACAGGCCTAACCCCCAGCATCCCAGCCTTCTCACGGCGTCACGCGCCAAACCACGGCCTCCAGCCCGCCGCCTACAAAAGCTGTGAAGCCCTGGGCCAGCCGCGCCGAAGCAGCCCGGAGACCGTAAAGCTTAATTATATTTAATTAAAAGAGGAGGGCTGGGGACACGCATGATCGCCGCCACCAAAGGCAAATACACAACCGTCTCCATACCAATCACCCTCTACCGCCGCATAAAAAAGCTCATAGAAGGCACAGGCTTCACCTCAGTCTCAAGCTACGTAACCTACGTACTACGAGAAGTCGTCGCAGCACACGAACAGGAGAAAGGCATAGAGGAGGAGCCCTTCACCCCCGAGGACAGGCAGCGCATAATCGAAAAACTCAGAAAACTAGGCTACCTAGACTAGGGTGAAGCCCATGGTCTCCAGGCCCCACGGCGGCAGGCTCGTAAACAGGGTCGCGCACGACACGGAGCGGGAAAGGCTCCTAGAGGAGGCCGCCCAGCTCCCCCGGCTACAGCTGACCAGGGACGCCGCCATAGAGGCCGAAAACATCGCCCGAGGAGTCCTAAGCCCCCTCCAAGGCTTCCAAACCCAGGAAGACTACCTAAGCGTCCTAGACGACATGCGGCTAAGCGACGACACCCCCTGGACCATACCCATAGTCCTAGACGCAGACCCCGAGGAACTCCAGGGAGTAAAAGAGGGAGACACCATAGCCCTCCTGCACGGGGAAACCCCCATAGCCATAATGCAGATCGAGGAAATATACGGCTGGGACAAACGTGAGCACGCAGCCAAGGTATACGGCACCACCGACCCCGCACACCCAGGCGTAGCCCAAACCATGAAGATGAAGGAGCTCCTCATAGGCGGCCCAATAACCCTCATACAGGGCATACCCCCAGACCCCGAAACCCAGCGATACCTCCTCTGGCCGGCCGAAACAAGAATACTCTTCAGAGAGAAGCACTGGCGCCGCATAGTCGGCTTCCAAACCCGCAACGTGCCGCATCGAGGCCACGAACACGTCCAGAAAGCCGCCCTAACCTTCGCAGACGGCCTCTTCATAAACCCCCTAGTAGGCCGGAAAAAGCCCGGCGACTGGCGCGACCAGGTCATACTCGCAGCCTACCAAGCCCTCGTAAAACACTACTACCCCCGCGACAGCACCGTCCTCGCAGTCCTAAGAACCCAGATGAGGTACGCCGGACCCCGCGAAGCCGTACACCACGCCATCATGAGGAAAAACTACGGCTGCACACACTTCATCGTAGGCCGAGACCACGCAGGCGTAGGAAACTACTACGGCCCATACCAGGCCTGGCAGATATTCCAGGAATTCCCCGACCTAGGCATAACCCCCCTCTTCATACGCGAAGCCTTCTACTGCCGCCGATGCGGCGGAATAGTAAACGAGAAAATATGCCCCCACCCCCCGGAGCACAGGGTCAGGATAAGCGGCACCCAGATACGGCAAGCCATAAAACAGGGCCAGCTACCCCCGCCCGAGGTCATGAGGCCCGAGGTCGCCCAGGCAATACTACGGTTCAAAAAACTCTTCGTCGAGCAGCCATGATCCTCCAAACCCTCCTAGACGCGGAGAACCCCCTCATAATACATCACTGGGACGCCGACGGCATAGCCGCCGCAGCCATCCTCGCGAAACAATATAATAAATATAGGATATACGTCCCCCCAATAGGCCAGTACCGGCTCACCCCCGCCGCACTACGGGAAATACAGGCCGCAGCCCAGGGAACAGACCTCATAGCAGTCCTCGACTACGCAATCCCCCACACCGACATCAAAAAGCTCGAAAACCTCGGCAGGCCAGTAGCAGTAATAGACCACCACCCCAACACCCTACCCCCCAACCCC
>CAYSTQ010000319.1:0-2068 GCA_964433855.1 uncultured Thermoproteales archaeon | reverse complement strand
AAGAAGCCGGTTAGCGAGGTTTTATCGGGTGGTAAAGCTAGAATCGTGACAAGCTTCGAAAACAAAACCATTAACGTGACAGTGCTTGACACTTACGGGACCGTCGAGGACTTCCAGTTAGTGTTTAAGGCAGCCAGCAAGTCCGGCTTAGTCCCGGCCAAATTATTGGAGCGGCCTCTGATGGCTGTTCCCGCTGGCATGAAGCTTATATTACAGGTTAAAACCACGGTGATTGATAAAAGGGAGAGTCGGTTAGGCACGTTGAAAATCCTGACAATGGATATAGGGTCTCCGGACGCTCCCAAAGTTTTTAGTCCAGCTAAGCCGTCAGAAATAGATTTGACGGAGATATGTTTGCGTAGAGTGACTGAACTAGTAAGAGAAGACATAAAGAGGACCCAGTCCAGGTTTGACAAATACGAAGAAATAGGCTTCTTTCTAGCAGCCGAGAGAGAGGAGCTGGCAAAGGCGGAATCCCTAGTCAATGAGGCCAGGGAGCTCTTTGAGAGAGGGGAAAGCATAGACCAGGTTTTGGACAGGCTTGATAAGGCCTTCGTCATAGCTACTGACGCTCTAGTGTCGAGGCTGAATTTTATGGCGGATGTAGCGGTAAGGGGGGCCTCAATACTTCCGTTCTTCCTCTCATGTTTCGCGGCAGCCCTAGCCTTCTACTTTTTTGAAGACAATAAGTCTAAGGTCAAATGGTTCACAATATTCTACGCCCTCCTCTTCGCAGTGTTCTACACGTGCTACCCGGGGTTCCCGCTTATAGACAAGACCCTCCTAGTAATCTCCGTCGCCGCCGCGTTCCTTCTCCTGTTCTTCGTGACGTTTATACTGCCGAGATGGGTTAAGGAGCCCGAAATACCTGGACGAACCAGTATGGCGGGATTAATAGCTATAACGTTCTCCATGGCTAAGAGGTATTCAAGGCTTAAAAGGACGAGAACCATATTGACCATCTTCTCCCTGGCAGCGCTGATATGGGCGTTCACCGTACTAGCATCAATATCAACCGTATGGGGACTCGTAGTAGAAGAGGTAAACGTCACTCCAGGGAAGACCGGTCTACTTATAAAAGCTGGAAGCTTGAAGGAAAACCTGTACCCGCTGGGATACTTCTCGGATTATCAGTGGTTCCGTGAGAAGCCCGAAGTCACGGCTGTAGCGGTGAGGGTGCAGGGAAGGCCGTGGTCTCAGCTTTCAGTGATAGTTTTCTCAGATAAGGGGTCGGAAACGCTTAAAGGCGTCTTCGGTGTTTCGGCTAACGAGACCTTGGTGACGAGCCTGCCTAATGCTTTAGTTGACGGTGACTTCTCCGGTATAGACAAGCTGGATGCAATAATTCTTCCAAGGGATACCGCCCGAAAACTAGGCGTTAAAGTAGGTGATAAGGTGTCTATAAGATTTAAGATTCCTGAAAGGACATCGCAGGTATTTAGCTTCGAGGTAGTGGGCGTTTTCGATCCGGTTAGACTAGACAACGCGTTAGACCTTAACGGAGAACCCGTTAAACCGATCATAGCCGTAAACGGTAAGCTTACGTATGCGAACTCGACGGACGTAGTCATGTTTAACTGGGAATCCCTTTTAAGAAAGGTCTTCCCGGATAGTTTAACCGGCTTCTCAAAGGTCGTCTCCATATATAGCATAGCCGCAAAGGCCGGGAGCGCTGACGACCTTAGACGGTTGGCGAGAGCCTACGTTGAGAGGAAGGGCACCGGGTACTACGCATGGGTTGCCTTAGAGGGGAAGTGTGAAAAGGTTTTCTTCGGCGAGAAAATAGAGAACATATTTGAGAAAAATATAGCGTTTATAATACCAATACTCATAGTAGCGTTCAACGTAGTATTAACAATGTACAGTATAGTGCATGAGAGGAGAAGGGAGATATTCATCTTTAACGCCCTAGGGTTTAACCCGACACAGATAGCGACAATCTTCCTAGCTGAATCCGTCGTCTATGGTCTACTAGCGGGAGGCCTTGGATACATTGCAGGCCTAGCCACCTTCAGGATGCTGGCCGTGCTGGCTTCCTACAGCAGTATAATGGTTAGAGAAAAGCTTG
>CAYSTQ010000318.1:0-2070 GCA_964433855.1 uncultured Thermoproteales archaeon | reverse complement strand
AAATATAATCTTAACATTTTTCTAAAAGATCTTCTTAAAGGAGCCGGGAAGGTCTAAACGGGATACCATTTATTTAGCTTAAAGTAGAAACATTGATTCATGAATGTAGGACAGGCTATGCCAACTCAGGGCGATGTAGCCTACTATGATGTTCTCCCCGTGAAGCACAGCCTGATAATAGACGTACACCAGCATTACGATCCAGAGACTAAAGGCTTCTTAGACAAGCTTCTGGCCAGCATGGAGACAGCCGGCATCAGGGTGGTATGCCTCTTCACTTCCAGGCCAGACTATGGCGAGAGAGAGGCCGCTGATTGGAGGCGGGTTTTTAGAGATTATTCGGAAAGGATTGTAGGTTTTGGGACTTTCAATCCTGGAAGGCATAGCGTGGAGGTCGTGGACGAGTATTATTCAAGAGGGTTTAAAGGGTTAAAGGCCATTAGGCCGACTAAGCCTTATAGCTCTGACGAGTTCCTGCCCTACTATGAAAGAGCTGAGAGCCTGGGTATGCCCATACTTTTCCACACAGGCGTTATAGCTAGGAAAACCATGGGGGCACCTGAGGATGTCTCCTCGGAGTACATGAGGCCTGCTCACCTGGACAGGGTGGCAAGACTGTTCCCTAAGCTTAAAATAATAGCGGCCCACATGGGTGATCCATGGTTCTCTGAAGCCTACATGGTGAGCCAGAAAAACCCTAACATGTGGCTTGACATATCAGGCAAGGGCATATGGCTTAAAGCACTCGCCATAAGAAAGCATCTTTGGATAAGGCTGAGACCAGAGAAGCTAGTTTTCGGCACAGACGAGCCTCCCACGGAGGCCCTGAGACTCTACTATTTCTGGGATACCTTCTTCTACGAGATAGGGCTGTCACAGGAGCAGAGAGCTAGGATCTTCGGAAAAACCGCTGCTGTAATACTGGGCCTGAAAATCTGATATACTATATTCTGGATAGGCTGGCTAGCTGAGAAGAATAGCTGTGAGAAACATAGTTATCTATAAGGCATGAGTAATAATAGGATAGAGACTAGATGGCCAGAGAGCCGGGAGATGTAAAGTGTTGAGTGGAGACCTGTCTTTCTACAGGTATGCAGCCATCGTGAAGAACCTACGCGGCGTGGTTTACTGGCGGGGTGGTTATGAGGATAGGTTTAACTGGCTTCTCTCAAGATTTAAATACAGGAGCCTAGGGGTGCCGCCATCACTATCGGACGTCATGCCTCAGAGAAGGACCTTGGTCAGGCTGGCGTACCCGGCCTTAGCCGTCAGAGAGGCCGCTAAGCTCTTCTCCAAAGCTATGCCTTTCGAAGCCGCTGAAACCCTCTGTCTAGCGTCCGCCTACGTTAGCCCGATAATGGCGGTAGGCAACATACAGGATTTCCGGCCAGCCATCATTAGGACTGTTAGGACGAGTATTGAGCCCGACGATAAGAAGTGGCGGCTCCACATGCGTATAGCCGACTACACGACCCTGGACTTCTACGCTTGGTCCACCGAGACCGCATTAGAAGCTATTAGAAAAGGGCGTTTAAGACAGGCTTTAGAGGAGAGAGCTGGTCGAGCAGCGGATGACGAGAAGCGGTATTGGAGACTTAAGCCGGGCGAGGGAAGGGTTTTCCTGACTTATCTGGACCCTCTTAAAATAGTGTGTGAAGCTGGGCTTATAGATGAGTTTAAAAAGTTAGGGGAAGACGCCGCATCTGTGCTAGGCATGATTGCAGCAATAGTTGTTTAGAACCGCTTGGGAATGGCGCGACGTTTTAAACACGGAGAGAAGCAGTTTCTTTTTATTTATAGAATCACTTATGGCCGTATTGTTTGAAACAGGCATATGCCAACTGCTTTAAGCAATGAAGACTGTTAAAGCTTATTGGTTAACGGGGAGGTCGTATATGGAAGGCTCTAGATGTTCCCAGGAGGACGTGGCTAGGCTGGTTCGGCTTCATAACCTAGTTTATCTGGATCCTGTTTCAAATCCTCTTGAAGGCATTCTGCTGGGCAATGGCGATCTAGGGGCTGTGGCTTGGAACGATGGAGGCGTGAGGATTAGGGTGGGGAAGAACGACG
>CAYSTQ010000317.1:0-2077 GCA_964433855.1 uncultured Thermoproteales archaeon | reverse complement strand
GTAGGGATCTGGCTACCCTTGTGGGAAAAACCTTTGTGGATTTAACGGATTACACCGTAGCCATGTTAGCTGTCCTTTTAGCCAGGATCCTCAAGAATTTTTTGGCTCTAGCGGTTCTTGGGCTATAGATAACCTGCTCAGGCGGCCCTTCCTCTATTATAACCCCGTGGTCGAACACCATTAGCCTGTCAGCCACATGCTCGGCAAAATCCAGCTCGTGCGTCACTATCAGCATGGCTATGCCTCTGCTAGCTATCTTGGTCAGTGTATCCAGAACCTCCTCCCTGAGCTCAGGGTCCAGGGCGGAGGTAGGCTCGTCAAGCAGCAACAATATGGGATCCATCGCCAGCGCCCTAGCTATAGCTACTCTCTGCTGCTGGCCGCCGGATAGCTGAAGCGGATATTTATCCTTAAAGGCCTCCATACCGACTATCTTTAAAACACTGAGCGCCTTCTCATCCGCTTTCTCCCTAGGCATTTTTTTCACGATCTCAAGCGGCAGAGTTATGTTTCTAAGAACTGTTAAATGAGGAAACAGGTTGTAGCTCTGGAAAACGAATCCGGTCATCTGCCTTATCTTCCGGAGATCCGCCTTCTTATCCGTAACCTTGTAGCCGTTAAGGTATATCTCGCCCTTCCACGGCTCGTGAAGTCTGACCACGCATCTGAGAAGCGTCGACTTACCTGATCCGCTAGGCCCCATCAGTACGACTTTTTCTCCCTCGTAAATGGTCAGTGACACCCCTTTTAACACCTTGTAGTCGCCGTAGCCCGCGTGAAGATCCTTAACAATCAAAATCTTCCTCATTGAGACCCCCTCTCATACCCAGGTATCTTCAGCTTCTCCTCAACTATTTTCGAAAGCTGCGAGAGAAGGAAACACACTAGGAAATAGATTATGGCGACCCCGAGATACACCTCGAAAGCCCTGAAAGTCGAGGCAACCATGTAGTCCCCTTTTCTCATGAGCTCCACGACGCCTATCACCGACACTATAGAGCTCTCCTTAACAAGCGTAACGAGCTCGTTCACGAGCGCCGGCACAGCGATTCTTATAGACTGAGGCAGGACAACGTACCTGTAGATCTGGCCGGTTGACATGCCGAGGGATTCAGCAGATAAGTACTGGCTTTCAGGTATGGACTTTATCGAGGCGCGGAGGATCTCAGCCTGGTAGGCGGCGCTGTTCAGGCCGAGCGCTATTATGCTGGCCGTGAGAGGGTCAAACTTCATGCCGAGCGAGGGAAGGCCGAAGTATATTATGAAGAGCTGCACTAGTACCGGTGTACCCCTTATAACCTCTATGTAGGACCTCGCAACTCCAGATAGTGGAAGCCGTCCTAGAACCCTGGCTGGCGTCAACAGCACCGCTAAGGCTAAACCTATGGCGAAAGACGTTAGGCTAACCTGGAAGGTCGTAATTAAGCCTTCAGCCAAATAGGGTAGTATCTTAAGTATAAAAAAGATATCTAGCAATCAGCCGCCACCCCTCTTTTCAGCTTCCTGCCAGCCATGCAGCTATCTGTTCCTCGAATATCTTGTCCATCTCGCCGCTCTCTATAAGGTCCTGGATAACCTTGTTAACGTAGTACTTCAGATCCTCAGCGCCTGGTGGCAGGGCCACGGCTGCGCCGAGCGCATTGCCCTTAATTATGAACGCTATTTTGAGGCCTGAAACCTTTTTCAGGATAACGTTAGCCACCATCTCAGACAGCACTAGGGCGTCAACGTCGCCTCTCTGGAGAACCATGACCATGTCTGGATACACCTTGTTGTAGCTGACTACTTTAGCTATACCGGTTTTCTCTAGGTTCTCTTTAGCCCAGTCCTCCTGAATAGTGCCTAGCTGAACCCCTACTGTAAGTCCCTTTAGGTCGTCCATGCTAGATATGTTCTTGTCGGCTAGGGTGACCACGACGTTGCCCTTGCTACTGTAATAGATCACCGAGAAGTCAACCACTTTCTCTCTTTCAGCGGTAGGAGTTATGTCGGCTATGGCCATGTCGATTATACCGTTTTTAACGGCTTCTATTAAGGCGGCGAACTTCATATGCTTGATTTCGAGCTCCACTCCAAG
>CAYSTQ010000316.1:0-2077 GCA_964433855.1 uncultured Thermoproteales archaeon | reverse complement strand
CCAACACCCTCTATGTAAACGTAATCTCGGCTGCATGGCGTGTTTTCCTCTATAATCTCCTGAGCGCTCACATAGCCTCCATAGCAGTTAGCCTCTAGCCTCACGGTCTTCCCAAGATACTTGTCATAGTTCGCTTTGAGCTCTCGGATCGAGGAAACATTATCGTAAGGTATGTCAGTCTTGACATCGTAGAGGACGACCCCTTCTTCTAGAGGGATAAACCCTCCTATCACGGGCATCGACTCTTCGATTAGCTCAAATATTGGGTGTTCCACTGAGATGACTATCCCGTTGGTGATAGCCGGTCCATCATACCAGTACTCGTAGTTGAAGTTGAAGAGCCAGAGGCGCTTCTCTTCCCTAGTCTGTAAGAGGTCTTTGACCAGCTGCTTGTCGGGCTTAAGGGCGAGATCTCTCGCCCTTTCTAGGGCTTCCCTGATTATGTCTAGGGGCTTTTCTTCTTCCTCAACTAAGTAACCGATAGTTATCGGGAACTCTACATGGGGCTCTTCATCAGGATCATAGAGCATCGAGACCTGCGTTCTGTTGGCGCTCACCTTGACGAGCTTAAACTTGTATCCGTCTGGATTCGCGAGGATCTCGCCTATTGTCGCTGGAGCCCCCTCCTTCTCGAAGGCTACAGACTCCGCGACCACAACGCCTAGAGACCTTCCCCCAAGATTGATGTCTTGCAGTAGCTTCCAACCTTCAACGTAGGCTAGGCCGCTGTCAACCTCATCAGCGAAAACCAAGTAGAGACTCTCCGGAGTCGCGAGTATAAATGCCTCAGCCGGCAGCTCTATCGGCAAAAGCTCTAAGGCATCTTCAGAAATAGTTCCCCTGTAGGAGGAAACCTCATCCCTCAAGGTCTCGGGGACAGCGAAGGAGGCGCCGCTCATGGACACCGATGGAAGCTCGACCTCGATTACCCCTTGACATGTCGCCGTACTCCCCTTATACGTTAGATCGCCCAAAAAGGATGCTGAAACGGTGACATTTGTTCTAACACTCAGCCTAGGAGCCGTGTAAACCGTTGAGGCGACGCCATTTTCATCCGTTGTAGCAGTTTTTGGATTGACTGATCCCAAGGAAGCGGCAAAAACTATCTGCTTGCCGGCTAACGGCTGTCCACCCGAAGTCAATTTAGCGGTTAATGTAATGTTTTGGCCGGAGGCTATCCTAAATGTTTCCGGCGAAATAGTTAACTCAGTTTCCTTCCGAAGCTGAGCGTAAACCTGAGGAAACGCAGAGCTGGAGAATAGCAATATAACAGCCAAAAAGGCAGCTACAACGGACCATAAGGATCTTTTATAAGCCTTTCCAAGCATACGTACTCCCCCAAATTTTAAGCATGATCCGTTGAGCTTACCATATAATTTTTTAAGTTACGAGCGCTCTTAAATAAAATGCTTTTAAAGATAGACTATAAAAAGAAATAATTTTATGGCGGGCTTTCGGTAGATTTTCCTAAACCCTAAATATGGGCTCCCAAAGATAATTGGGAGGTTCATCATTTAAGGAGAAGGCTGAAACCCTAGGATCGACGGGCAAATCTAAATCAATACCATTCTCCTTAAGCCACTTCCTGCCTAAACCAAGGTTTGAGAGGGATCCACTTCTCCCACTATTGTTTGCAATGAACCCCACCATCTTGATAGGTTTTCAAAAAATGAGAAGTGAAGTTCCAAGCACGGCTATTTCATTCGTCTTGTTAGAATTTCCCCTCCAACCGTGTAAATGATGGACATGAGGAAGGCCAGTCCCATACCCGCCTCCCCAGTAACTTCTTTACCAGTTAAAGCCCCCCACTGCACCTGCGATCGTATATCCAAACATCGCTCCAGCAACTCCAAGCAACATGAGGATTCCCGCAACTATCGTCAAGCCGAAGACCCAGCGCTTGGTCGCCAATACTATCAATCCGAGAATGATGCCTACTACATAGGTTATTGAGAATGGTACTGTGAAGCTCCAACCAACAAAGGTTTGGCCCTTGGCTCTTGCCCATGGAATGGAATAAGCCACAACTGTTAGAATCCAAAGAATGCCGTAAAGCACCCTCGCCTTCCAACCCAAC
>CAYSTQ010000315.1:0-2101 GCA_964433855.1 uncultured Thermoproteales archaeon | reverse complement strand
GTTCACCTGTTGGATGACGTGTACTGTTTTGAGGCTGAGGTTCCCGCTTATCCACGGCTAACCTTTGATCTCCTGTATCCTTATTACGTGTTCACGCCATTCTTCCCTATCCTTACGTCTATCCCGCGGCGGCAACCTGACACGTACGCCGTCTACGTAAAGCCCTATCTTCTCCAGGGGGATCTGTTTAAAGCCAAGCATGAAGGCCGGGGACTCCTTCTTAAGCCTGTAGTCGTCGTTGCCCGGGTCCGTGAAGAGCGGGTCTGCCACCATTGAGTACTTGTCATACCCGGCTCTCCGCCATTCTTCCCAAGTGGTCAAGCCGCCGCTGGACTGCCCGTAAAACCTGGCGAGGACCCTGACCGGCTTCCCGTAGTGCCACACCACGTTGCAGTCTATAACCGTTGTCTCGCCGTCGAACGGGCTTAGATCATACACGACAGCTGAGCCAGGCCTAGGCCTAGCCGACACTATCCCCCTGTAGTCATCGCTGCTGTAGGCTATAATGTTTCTCACGAACACGTTGCGGGCTGGGCGACGCCTGTCCTCCTTGTCTAAGGCGAGGAGCGCCGGGTAGCGCTCGCTGTAGGGCGGGTTACGGTAGTCGACAGCCTCTAGCCTTTCCCGCATTATGGTGTCGTACGGATACGTGTCCCAGCGCGCGTCTATATGTAGGGCGGGGATGCATCCGACAAACACGTTGTTCGCAACCAGGTTATCTCGGCCGCCCCCTATCATGACGCCGCACAGCGGTATCCGGTAGAACACGTTGCCGTAGACCAAGGTTCCACTGGCGCAGTCGTCGAGGTATACACCCCATGCCATGAGTGGTGACCCGTAGACGTATGTGCCGTCCGGCCTAGACTCGATGAGTCCGTAGCCGTAGATGTCGTGGAAAACATTGTAGCGGACCACGTTTCCGCGCTCTGTCCAGTCGCGACCCATGTAGAAGCCCCCGCAGTCAGCAGTCTCCATGCATACATGATGTATCTCGTTGTACTCTATCACGTGGTCGTTTCCTCTCAGGAGTATGGCTATGTGCGGCGCGTCATGTATCAGGTTGTGGGCCACCCTGTTTCCAACCCCTTCAACATATACGCCGACCTGGTAGGTCCTGTAGATACGGCTGAAGTGGTGGATGTGGTTGTTTACAGCTTCATGGCCTCCGGGCCTAAGCGTCCTCCTGTCTCCGCCTGAGAGGATTATGCCGCCGCGCCCCGTCTCGTAGACGTCGTTGCTGACGATCCTGACTTTTTCTCCGCCCCGTACAACGATCCCGGTGCCACCCACGTTGCGCACCGTGCATCCTGCGACAATACATTCCCTGCAGTTCTCCAGGACTATCCCATCTCCCTCGCAGCACTCTACAGTAAAGCCTTTCAGCTTGACGTGCGAAGCTCCTTTCAGCTCGATTACGTGTTCGAGACGTGGCACTATCACCTCGCCTTGGGAAAGAGGCTCCGGAGGATAGAAGTAGAGTGTTCCTGTGCGTCTGTCGAAGAACCATTCCCCGGGCGCGTCCAGTTCCTCAAGCACGTTCTGGAAGTAGAAGCGTCGCCCGGGCTCTATGGTGTAGGGTAGCTCCTCTTTAAGGGTGACAACCCTGTTCTCAACGTCTATCTTTGCGACCTCAGCCACGGTGTGCCACCAGTTATAGTTAGGGAATATCGAGATCTCGCAGTCCTCAGGATGCGTCCATCTCCGCGGTCTGTCGCCAGGGTAGCGGAAGCTGCGTTTACGGTCGTGCTGGACGGCGCCGGCCACGTAGAGCCAGCCACCCCGTATTGGGTCGCTGGGGTCGTAGTTCGGGTACCGGGCCAGTATCATGCGTTTCCCATCGAAGAACAGCTGCCTGAAGCGTTTAAGGCCGAACGGCTTAAGGTCGCATTGATATATGCCGTCGCGGTAGGGCTTGAACATCGACGCGGGCACGCGTACACCGCCTACGAGCCGCACCTGCTCCTCCTTGTAGCCCATATAGGTTATCGGGGACTCGGCTGTGCCCGAGTCCTGGGGAAGTAGCTGGAAGGGTTTCTCTAGGAAGTATGTTCCGCCACGGACAAGCACTCCCTCCCTGTCTTGTCGCCGGGGCCCTGACCAC
>CAYSTQ010000314.1:0-2116 GCA_964433855.1 uncultured Thermoproteales archaeon | reverse complement strand
CGGGCTGGGCGCCAAGATGGACGAGGTGACAACCGCTAGGCTCGCCAGCCTGCTCGGCCTGGATAAGGCTCGACTCCGCCTTCATCTGGGGCAAGATCGAGCCGTCCAAAGGCCAATACAACTTTGAGGAAGCCGACAGCCTGGTGAGGAGCATCCAGCAGTACGGTATTCGCGTCATCGCCAAGATAACTTCCTATGCCGAATGGGACTACAAGCTGAACCCGCGCGCCCAGCCTGGGAAGAAACATGGCCCGTCGCCGTACAAGCCGAACGACATGGAGGCCTACAAGGAGTTCGTCAGGAGGGTTGTTGAAAGGTACGACGGGGACGGGGAGAACGACATGCCGGGCCTGCGATACCCGGTTCTCTACTACGAGATCCTGAACGAGCCCGACTTAGACAACGAAGAGTCCGCACAGGCTTATTTCGAGATACTGAAAAGGAGCTACCAGGCGGTTAAAGAGGTGAATCTGGGAGCCAAGGTAGTGCTGGGGGGATTGGTCACCGGGACGAGGCACCTCAGAATACTACTGGAAAACAACATGGCCCCCTACTTCGACGTAATAAACTGGCACTAGGACGTGGACTGGGATGAAATCCGCCGACTTATAGCCGAATACGGAATCGAGCAGAAGCCCATATGGGTCACGGAATACGGATACAGCAAGTTCGCGGAGATGTACCGGAACGGTGTTACGCCGACCCTGGAGGAGGAGAAGGAGCAGGCGAGGTGGCTCGCCAAGCGCTACGTCACGAACTTCGGTGAAGGAGTAGACAAGATCTTTCACATCGAAATTCTGGGCAGCATTAAGCCGCCGATCGAGATCGACAGCTCAGAAATAGAGAGGGGCCAGCAGGGATACTGCCTGTACCCCGAGGACGAGGGAAGGCCGAGACTAGCCTTTTTCACTCGCAGGCTCCTCGCCTCGAAAATCGGCTTCTTCCACGAGGTTGAAAAACCGGCACTGAACGTCTACAAGTTCACTGTGGACGACAAGCAGATCTACGTTCTCTGGGACTCCAAATTCACGTTTAAGCTTCAAAGCCCCAAAGTACGCATAATCAATTTAGTCCCCCTTGACACAAGCGGATGGTTCGAAGTCACCGAAGAAGAGGTTAAGGGGGGAGCTGACGGTAGAGGCTGGAAAAGACCAGTTGCTAATAGAGGAGATACATGAACCCTAACTGTTTAAAGCCTAGATCTCTTTTTTCCTTCTTCCCAGGCTCTCCCTAAAGACCCTAGCTTCTACTGTTGAATTCCGGCTGGCGTGCTGCGGATCGGAGATGAGAGAGCTGGCGGGGCCGCAGGAGCGGTGGAGGCGGGTTTAAAGAAGCCGAAAGGTAGCGGCAAGCACCCCTGTACGAAAGCATGTACATCGTATACCAGCTCTGAGACAGGCAGGGCCACCCCCGGGAATCTTCAGCCAGCACCCCCTACCGGCCCGCTGAAATCCGATACCGTCTACCTGAACCCGACATGTTATTTCGTCAGCTCACGGGAGACGTAAAGTTTATCTAGAGGTACCATCCTGAAAATAAGGGCCCCAGCTGTAGGTGTTAGGGCCACCCCGGATGACGAAGGGTATCCATCAGAGAGGTGACGAGCCCCCAACCCCGACGGGGAGATCTTCCCGTGCCCCTCTCGCGAATCCCCATCTCCGCTAAGCGCCTCCAGGCGCCAGCTCCAAGCTAAGGCGAAGTTTTTAGAAAGTAAAGCGAAGCCCTAACAAGGGTGAAAACTTGCTGAAAGCGGTCAACAGGGCGCTGACAGCCATCCAGAAACACTTCCAGGGAATACCTGAGCTGGCCGCCCACTTATACCGCCTGCTAGCCTCCAGAATGCTCGAGGAGTTCCACAGGCTAGTAGCCGAGGAGGCTGCAGGGTTCGCTCGGGGAAGCCCGGAGGGGCCGAGGGAGCCCATGCTTGACATAGGCTGCGGCACCGGAAGCCTCCTAAGGCAGCTGGCGAAGAAGCTGGAGGGAGAGGGGAACGCCTCCCTCATCGGAGTAGACATATCCTGGGCGATGATAACCATAGCCCACGACGAGGCGGAGAAGCACGGTCTAGACGGCTGCATACGCCTCGTAGCCGTCGACGCCCGCAGCCTCCCCCCTC
>CAYSTQ010000313.1:0-2122 GCA_964433855.1 uncultured Thermoproteales archaeon | reverse complement strand
TGCTTGATATACTTAAGGCTGGGAGAGGATACTTAGGACCTTCATTTAAGATTCTAGCACCAGGTGTAGGAGCTCAGGGTGCAGCACCTGGTGACGCGTTGTGTGCTGGTGCTGACTACGAAATTGTTGGGAGACTAATAACTAGAGCGGAAAACCCGTTAGAGGCAAGGATGATCCTCTCCCCCAGGTGTTCCCGAGAAGGTACCCTGAGAAGGCCTTGGAGTATCTTAGGGAGGTTGTTGAGAGCGGGCTGACCTCAGACGTAAAGAGCAGATTTGAGAAAGCGTTCGCCGAGGCCTGCGGAGCAAAACACGTTGTTACGGTCGCTAACTGTACAGCTGCCGTACACGCCGCAGTAGCAGCCCTCGGGCTTGGGCCTAGAGACGAGGTTGTCGTAAGCGCTATTTCCGATTATGGCTCGCTAGCTGGCGTAATAGCTGAGGGAGCCCTCCCGGTTTTCTCGGACGTTAATGTCAGGAACGGCTGTGTCACAGCTGAGGACATCGAGAAGGTTGTCACGTCGAGGACTAAAGCCATAATAGTTGTACACTGGTATGGCCTGATGTGCGACATGGATCCGATAATGGATATTGCCCGTGACAGGGGGATAGTCGTGATAGAGGACTGCTGCCAGAATCCTTTGGGCGACTACAAGGGACGGAAGGCTGGCACGACCGGGGATATTGGATGCTTCTCGTTTGACGCGGAGAAGCATCTCCCAGCTGAGTGCGGTGGAGCTGTTGTAACGGACTCGGATGAGCTGGCCGCAAAGATAAACAAGTTCGCGAACCTGAGGGGGCTGAATACGTCCCGCGCTATGGTAGGAGGCATACGAGCTTCGGGCTGAACTACAGGTGGACGAGCCTCTCAGCGGCGTTAGCCCTAGCCTACCTGGAGGTTCTCCCGGAGCGGAATAGGCAGAGGATTTGGCTGGCCCGGATGCTTAACGAGATTGTGGAGGAGATACCTGGGGTGATACCGATACATGTTCCTGAAGGGTGCTCCCATCTATACTGGCTGTATCCGCTTCAGCTGGACACCTCTATGTTCAAAGCCGATATATGGACTATAAGCGAGGCTATAAACGCCGAGCTTAACGGCTTGTCGTGTAGCCCGGCGCCCTACTACCTTCTGCCGGAGAGCGTGACTTTTCTCTCTCGGCTTTATCCGAATATCAGGTATGGGGCTCATATGGTTCCCAAGGCCAAGAAACACGTGGACAGGGTGATACGCTGGACGTGGACGTATAAGTATACTGAGCGGGACGTTGAGGATATCGGAAGAGGCATAGAGAAGGTTCTAAACTATTTCCGTAAGAGCTAGTAAACGGTGAGCTAGCTGTGAAACGTTTGTTGACGCTTAAAGGCCGACACTACCGTACAGTCCCTTTAACGTCGCCTGGATATGCTGAGGAGGACTTAGAGCTAGATCTAGATAGGACAGCCCTGATATCCCTGCACTGCTGGAACGTGGGGTGTCCCGAGAACCCCTTGGACGAGAACTTCTGGGTCTACATGGGCTTCCCGGAGGTTACCGAGGAGGCTCACCGCATAATACGGGAGGTGATAGGGCCAGCGATAGATATGGCCCGCCGCGTCGGGATGCTGGTCTGCCACGTGCAGAGCGCGTCGATAGCCAGAAAATACCCACAGAACCTCGTCGAGGACGTCCCTAACCTCTCTGCTGGATATAGGCCGTCTAAACCGGCTATACCGGGGCATCAGCGGAAAATCCTGGAGAGGAGCCATGGCGCCAGCTATATGGAGAGGCCGCCTCTGAGAAAGTCCGATTTCCCCAGGGAGGTCGCTCCTCTGCCTGGTGAACCGGTTGTTTACACGTCTGAGCAACTAGACTATGTCGCGAGAAGACGTGGTGTCGTGAACCTGATCTACACAGGCTTTGCCGCCGACATGTGCCTACTCTTTGCCCCCGGCGGCATCAGGGATATGGCGGAGCTTGGGTACCGTATTTTACTGATACGCGAGGCGACGCTGGGCATTGAGATGCCGGACTGGTTTAGGGAGAGAGTTGCCACCAGGTGGGCTATCAGATTTGTGGAGACGCATTAGGGGACACGATAAGCTTTAAGGACTTTATTAACGGTTTAAGTCTTTTTAAACGC
>CAYSTQ010000312.1:0-2123 GCA_964433855.1 uncultured Thermoproteales archaeon | reverse complement strand
AGCCAGGCGCTGGTCATCCCCTACGAGCCGTGCAGGGTCGAGATCTACGAGATGAAGAAGGGCGCTAAGATAGGGGAGCACACCTTCACCGAGAGCGACGTTGAAAACAATAGGCTTTGGCTGTTTTACCACTCGTACATAGGACCTGTTAAGGTAGTCAGTACTGGGGACATAACCGTCATGTTCACCGCCTCAGGCGAACTCGGAGGGGCTCTCGAGAGAATACAGGATACAAAGGGCTGCTATCTGGCATATGTGCAGCCCGGCGTAGTGTTCAGGTTCTACTCGATAAAGGGTGGAGCCGTATTTACGCCGTTCGCCACTACGCTGAACGTTGACGAGAACGATGTTACCATGGCTGCGGGACAGTACATGGATCTGTCCCCGGACCACGTATACGAGATAAAGGCTGATCAGCCGGTGATAGTCATAACATGCAATGACGAGGTTGCTGACGGCTACTATCTAGTATCGGACAAGGACATAGGGGAAATACTTCCGCCTCCCAAGCCAAGCGAGAAAGGAAAAGGTGGAGGAGGTTCAGGGATACCTATGGAGGCATTAATAGGCGGCGTCGTAGCTGCAGCAGTTGTGGCGGCGCTATACTTGAGAACCCGTAAAAAATAGATATATCTAATGTTTTGATAATATTAATATTTATTTTCCTAAATTCATAGAGTCTTTAAAAATTGAATACAATTTAACTATAGTTTCTTAAGGAAGCCGAGAAGTATAGTCACTAGAAAGGCTAGCCCGGCTAACGTCAGGCTCCCGGTTAAGAGGAGCACGACTAAGGCCACTATTATCGCCGGGATTAGGAGAAGCATTATTTTAAGAATGAATATCAGTATAAGTAGGGCTATCGCCATCATTAATATGGATGCTGTTAGCTCCAGAAACCCGCCTATAAACTTCGAAGTCACACATCATTAAATGTTAAGGTCATTTTTAAATGTTTTGTAGCTATCCATAAAGATCTTTAAAAACTAGTAGAGGATTAAAAGGCAAAATTATTATGGCACTGGGGATGTTTTAAAGATCATGCAGAGGCTTGAGTTCCTATATTTGAAGCAGGAGGACGTGATAAAGGCTGGAGTCCTAGACATGGCTAAGGCCATCAAGGACATGGAGAAAATATTCAGAATGTATGTGGAAGGCCTAGTTATAATGCCTAAGAAAACCATATTTGACTTCTATGGAGACGACGGAGTTTACGAGGGGCACATAGTATCGATGCCTGTCTACGCTAAAAACGGTATGAATGTAGCGGGGATAAAGTGGGCGGCTGGCTTCGTCTTCAACCCGGCTAGGTATGGGCTCCCCCATGGAATAGACGTAATAATACTCAGCGACATTAAATCTGGAAAACCTCTCGCAATTATGGACGGCACTATTATAACGGCGATGAGGACAAGCGCCGTAAACGGGGTGGCAGCCAAGTACCTTGCCAGAAAGGACTCGAAGGTAGCGTGCATTATAGGCGCAGGCGTGATAGGTAGGACGACTATATGGGCGCTAACAACCGTGTTTAAAGATCTTGAAGAGATAAGACTTTTCGATATAAAGCGGGAGAAAGCCGAAGCCCTAGCGAGAGAACTGAACGATGCAAGGCTTAAGGTTGTAGACTGCGTGAAGGAGGCCGTTAAAGGAAGCGACATAGTTATAACAGCTACCACGGCCTCCCGACCCTTCGTCAGTAAGGAGTGGTTGAAGAAAGGGTGTTTCTGCGCCCAGATGGGGAAGAAGGAGTTTAAGGAAGAGGCAATACTGGGGATGGACAAGCTAGTAGTGGATAACTGGGAGCAGATTAAGGATTATGAGAGGTCTCTCGTAAGCCAGCTCTTCAAAAGAGGCCTGATAAAAAGAGAGAAGATATTGGAGCTACCGTTGATAGTGGCTGGGAGAACTCCTGGCAGGATTTCAGAAGAGGAAAGAATACTTTTTGACTCCTTCGGCATGGCCTGCGAGGATCTAGCGGTAGCATACAGAATATATTGTGAAGCTTTAAAAAGGGGAGTAGGGATCTGGCTACCCTTGTGGGAAAAACCTTTGTGGATTTAACGGATTACATCGTAGCCACGTTAGCCGTCCTTTTAGCCAGGATCCTCAAGAACTTTTTGGCT
>CAYSTQ010000311.1:0-2144 GCA_964433855.1 uncultured Thermoproteales archaeon | reverse complement strand
CTGAAGAGGCTATGCGGCAGTCTGAAGCCAACTATGAAAGACTTGTAAACGCACTAGAGACCGTGAAAGGAATATTAAAGGAATCTGAACCGAGCTTCGAGCTAAGCGAAGAGAGTATTCAAACACTTGAAGCCCTAAACTCTATTAGGCGGGAATTCTATAGATGTATGGATACCGACTTTAACACCAGCGCAGCTTTCAGCCAGATACGCAAGTTAACAGATATAGTGTTCAGAGACTTGTTAAATTCCTCTGAACATGTGATTGCGTTGAAGGCTTTCAGTTTATTCGAAGAAATCAACAGGGTTCTCGGAGTCCTGGACAAACACATAGCTAGAACAGGAGATGCAGTTAAGACCGATGCTTTAATTGATCTCTTAGTGGAGGTTAGAGGCAAATTGAGGAAGAGACGTGACTATGAGCTGGCTGACTGGATCCGATCCGAGCTCGTTAAACTCGGCATTAAACTGCTTGATGGCCCGGAGAAAACTATCTGGAGATATATCTAGCTGGTCTTCTAGTCTTTCCTATGTATCAGTTGAACTAGATGCTTAGCTGTAGGTAAGATCAGTTCTTTTAGTGCTAGTTTGACGGCTTTAGGTGATCCTGGTATGCAGAAAATAACTGTTTGATTAGCGATGCCTGCGGTTGCATTGGAGAGATAAGCTAATGGGCCAACCTGTTTGTAGCTTAGGAAACGGAAAATTTCTCCGAAGCCTTCCAGCTTTTTGCTGAAAAGAGGCTGTATAGCGTTTATTGTTTGATCACTTTTGGTGGGACCGGTGCCTCCTATAGTTACTACGATATCAACATTGAGCGCTACTGATTTATTCACCATGTTAACTATCGCTTCCTTGTTATCAGGGACTATTTCTTTTAAAACGACCTCGTGTCCCACCATCTTTATCATACTCTCTGCCAGGTCTCCGGAGGGGTCGCTGACACGTTCACCGTTTAGAAGGCTTCTGTAACGCGAGCTACTAACCGTGATTACAGCAAAACGTAACGATGCTCTGTTACTGATGAAGTGAGTTTCATGCATTTATGCGCACCACTGTTTAAACTTTAGTTATCTTAAGGCAACTATTTTATAATCCCTTTCATAGCAAGTATATAAGGATGTCAGATGCTGATCGACAGGTTCTCGCGTCGCGTCTACAGGCTTAGGATAGCCGTAACCGGTAGATGTAATTACAGATGCGTTTTTTGTCACATGGAGGGAGATTTTAGGAAGGCTGTAAAGGATGAGTTAACAGCCGGTGATATAGGCTTTATAACCAGAGTCGCTGTAAGGCTAGGTTTTAAATCAGTGAAGTTGACAGGCGGTGAACCATTAATTAGACATGATATTCTAAAGATAGTGGAGGCTGTTTCCTCGGCAAGTCATACCCTAGACGTCTCCATGTCAACTAATGGATACTTCCTTGAAGACTTAGCCATCGGCCTTAACGATAAAGGGCTTGATCGTGTAAATGTGAATATCCCCTCCTTAAAAAGAGAAAAGTACGCGAAGATAACAGGGTTTGACGGATTAAACCGCGTCTTAGCCGGAGTCAACGCGGCGACTGAGGCAGGGCTTTCTCCTGTGAGGATAAATGTCGTTATTTTAAACAAGATTAATGAGGATGAGATCTGGGACTTCATAGACTATGCATCCGCCAAAGAAGTTTCACTTAGGTTAATCGAGTATCATGCTCCGATTAATGAATGGAGAAACGTAAGGAGTATGCATGCGTCTTTAGATCAGGTAATCATGGTTCTCAGAGAAAAGGCTGAAAAAACATGGGTTAGGGAGGCTAATAATAGACCAGTTTTCCTGGTAGATGGCGTAGAGGTTGAAGTTGTAAGCCCCATGTTTAACCAGATGTTTTGTAGTGGATGCTCCACTCTTAGAGTGACTTGGGACGGACAGCTTAAACCGTGTCTTATGCGTTCAGATAACCTCATTAATGCAGTTTCAGCAATAAAGAATAGGAGAGAAGATCTATTAAAAAAACTCTTTTTAGAAGCTGTTATTAGAAGAGAACCCTATTTCAGAGAGGGGAGAACTTGGCCCGAATAGTTGATGTGTCCAGGAAGCCTAAGGTTGTTAGAATAGCGGAAGCCGAGGGAGTCATCAAACTCAAACAGGACACTATTAAAAT
>CAYSTQ010000310.1:0-2159 GCA_964433855.1 uncultured Thermoproteales archaeon | reverse complement strand
CTTCAGCCTCCCCAGTGTATACGAGTTCCATAAACCCTTTATAGGTTGCGTAAAACCCCGTCCCTAAACCGACCGCCTGGACATAGAAGTCGGGGACACGCCAACCCAATCCCTCGGCGACCTCGAAGGCCAGTGTCTTTTTACCTTCATGCCTAGTAGGTGTTAAAAGACCCCCGTTAAGCACGTATCCCAGCCTGTCACAGGCCTCAACAGCAAGCCTTCTACAGTCATCATAGGTACCTTTAACCATCACTACCTTAGAGCCGTACGCCAACATCTGCACAATCTTCTCCCTGCTCGCCACCTCCGGCACCAGTACGACGCTGTTCATGCCAGCAGCGGAGCAATAAGCAGCCTGCGCCACTCCAGCGTTACCCGTCGAAAATGTCAGAAGCCCTTTAACACCAAGAAGCCTGAACATAGAGACCGTTAAAGACGCCCCCCGGTCTTTAAACGAGCCGGTCGGGTTAAGCGAGTCCAGCTTCAAATATAATGCGTCTAAACCGAGTTCCCTGCCCAGCCTCTCAGCCTTTAAAAGAGGAGTGAAGCCCTCACCTATACTAACGGCATATTTACTGTTTAACGGCAGAAGCGCCTCGTATCTCCACATGCTAGGGACAGGTCGCAGCTCCTTTCTAAGGCTTACAGACCCATAGTCGTATACGAAATCCACTATACCGCCGCAAGCCCTACATGGGCCTACAGCCGACGGGGCCGTCACCTCATACTCAGATCCGCAAACACAGCATTTCAATTTAACATCCGGCTTAATGCCTAGCATTGCAAAGCCCCCAAAACAGTTCATAGGGGAAACCTTATAATGTTTAGCCTAGTCAACCCACACGAAGGGAGATGTTAGACTCGGAGATAACCGCCCGGGAAAAAATACTAGTCGTAGACTTCGGCGGTCAATACACGCATCTCATAGCCAGAAGAATCAGGGAACTAAAAGTATATTCAGAGGTCATACCCCCTGAAGACCTAGAAATAGATGCTTTACACAGGACGAACGTTAAAGGAATAATACTTTCAGGAGGGCCTAGAAGCGTAGTGGAGGAGGACGCGCCCAAACTCAGAAAGGACGTACTTACAGCGGGAATCCCAGTACTAGGGATATGCTACGGCCATCAGCTAATAGCCTACCTGTTCGGCGGCAAGGTCGGGCCTGGCGAGAGAGGTGAGTACGGAAGAGCCACGCTGAAAATACTGAAGAAAGACACAATATTTAACGGTTTTAAGGACGGTGAAACCGTCTGGATGAGCCATAGAGACCAGGTAAAAAGGCTACCCGACGAATTCGAAACACTGGCCAGAACCGAGGTTACCCCAATAGCCGCGTTTAAACATAAGGCCTTGCCGATATACGGTATACAGTTCCACCCCGAGGTGTCCCATACCCCCAAGGGAAGAAGAATCTTCCGGAACTTCCTGTTTAAGATGTGTAAATGCCGCAAAAGCTGGAGGCCTGAAAAAATAGTTGACTTTCTCATAGAGGAGATAAAGGGTAAGGTCGGGCCTAGGGAGAAGGTTCTATGCGCCGTAAGCGGCGGGGTAGACTCCACAACGACGGCGGTAATAGTTAGCAGGGCGGTGGGCGACAGGCTTATCGCCGTCCTGGTAAACCACGGCCTCTTAAGAAAGGGCGAAGCCGAGGAGGCCCTAGCCATGCTTAGGAGACTAGGCATAAACCCCATATATATAGATGCCAGCGAGCGGTTTCTACAGAGACTAAAAGGCGTCAGAGACCCTGAGAAGAAACGACGTATAATAGGGGAGGAATTCATAAAGGTGTTCGAAGAAGCCGTCGCCGGAATAGAAGGAGTTAAATGGCTCGCCCAAGGCACCATATACCCGGACAGAGTGGAGAGCGGCAGAACCGGGAGACGAACAAGCGTGATAAAAACACATCACAACGTGGGCGGCCTCCCCGATAGGATGAAGCTAAAACTGCTTGAACCACTCAGACATTTCTACAAGGATGAGGTCAGAAAAATAGCTAAAGCGCTAGGCCTCCCAAAAGAGCTCTGGACCCGCCACCCATTCCCGGGACCCGGATTAGCCGTCCGGATAATAGGGGAGGTCAACAAGGAGAAGCTATACATCGCCAGAGAGGCCAGCGCCATAGTTGAGGAGGAGCTGAGAAAGGCAGGGCTCTACGA
>CAYSTQ010000309.1:0-2173 GCA_964433855.1 uncultured Thermoproteales archaeon | reverse complement strand
GAGGACACTGTCTACGCAGAGTGCGAGACGATATCCGACATATGCAGCAGGCACGGCTCCCATGAGCCCCTCATAGCCGAGTCCAGCAGGGAGCAGGCCGAGATCCTCAAGATAAGAAGCGAGATATACACCGCCCTAAAGCCCGACACCGTCGACATACTGGACGCCGCCGTCCCGCCCGCCAGCATGGGGCTGCTGATAGACAGGGTCGAGGAAATAGCCAGGAAACACGGGGTATGGATACCCGTCTACGGCCACGTAGGCGACGGCAACCTCCACTGCCACATAATGAAGGTCGAGGGCTGGAGCAGGGAGCAGTACATGGCCCTCGAAGAAGAGATATACAGGGCGGCCGCCAGCCTAGGCGGCGTCGTAACCGGCGAACACGGCGTCGGCGAAACCAGGAAGAAGCTGCTCAGCCTCTGCCTAGGCAGGGAAGAACTAGAGCTCATAAAACAGCTCAAGAAGCTCCTAGACCCGAACAACATACTCAACCCCGGGAAGGTCGTCGAGCCATGATAGCTAGGATACCCTACGGCAAAACCCGCGTAGAGCTGGAGCTCCCCTACCCGAACGTCACACTCCTCCAGTCAAGAGACGCCCAGCCCGCCCGCAGCCCCGCCCAGGAGATAAGGCGCGCCCTGGAAAACCCCGTGGGCGCCCCCAGGCTCGCCGACCTAAGCCTCAAAGGGAAAAAGATCTGCATAGTCGTCAGCGACTACACCAGAGCCGTCCCAAACAGGCTGCTAACCGCCCAGCTACTCGACATCCTCGAGAAGGCCGGCTGCGACCCCGAGGACGCCGCCGTGCTGGTCGCCAACGGCCTCCATAAGCCAGCTCCACGCTGGGAGCTGGCCGAGCTACTGGGCGAGGAAACCATGGAGCGGGTAGACGTCGTCAACCACGACGCTGAAGACGAGGACAGCCTCGACAGCCTAGGCAGGACATCCTTCGGAACCGAGCTCAAGATAAACAGGGTGCTCACCGGCTCCGACCTAGCGATACTCACCGGCCTAATCGAACCCCACTTCTTCGCAGGCTACAGCGGCGGCAGGAAATCCGTGCTCCCCGGCGTCGCAGGCGCCAAGACAATATACCAGAACCACAGCTTCAAGATGATCAACCACCCCGGCGCCAGATACGGCGTACTCAAAGGCAACCCAATACACGAGGACATGGCCGAGGCCGCCAGGCTCTCCGTGAAGAAAGGCTTCCTCCTCAACGTCGTAATAGACAAGCAGCACAGGCTCCTCAAAGCCTTCGCCGGAGACATATTCGCGGCCCACAGGGAAGGCGTCAAATTCCTCGACCGGCTCGTCAAAGTCAAGGCAGGCCCCCCAGCAGACATAGTCGTAACCAGCAACGGCGGCTACCCGCTCGACAGAGACCTATACCAGGCGGTTAAAGGCATGGCCACAGGGGAGCTAGTCGTCAGGAAAGGCGGCGCAATAATCACATTCGCAGAATGCATCGACGGAGTCGGCAGAGGACACGACGAGTTCCGCAGGCTAATGGCCGAGGCCAGCACCCCCCAACAGGTGCTCGAGGAAATAAAAAGGAACGAGCCCATCCGAGACCAATGGGAGGCCCAGGTGCTCGCCAGAATACTCTGCAAGGCCGAGGTAATAGTCGTCACAAAAGGGGTCAAACACAGCGTGCTGGAGGAAATGCATCTAACACCGGCGTCAACCCCCGACGAAGCCGTCGAGCTAGCCCTAGAAACCGTCAAACAGCGAAACCCAAGAATAACCGTGATACCCGAGGGGCCCTACGTCATACCCGTACCAAGCTAAAACCGTTCAACCGGATAAAAACCTCCAGCCACCACAGCCAGAGCAACCACAGAAACCCTTAAAAACACCCAGAGAAACTTTCTAAAATAGAAGGGCCCGTAGCCTAGCCAGGTAGGGCATCGGGCTCCAGACCCGAGGGTCGGGGGTTCAAATCCCTCCGGGCCCACCGACAATCTTTCTCTCTAGGGAAAAACTATCGAATCTCCTTCTCATACTCAAAGAGTTTGAATCCCTTTTTCAAATATCAATGGTAAATTCTCTAAGAAAGCATCTGGCCGAATACGTTCACTCGGCCACATGAAGCGTCGGCAAAGCGGACCTTCATCAGACAACTGCCAGAGCCCAGCGAGCATTAGCCTGCCTGCAGGGCGTGATGGACG
>CAYSTQ010000308.1:0-2191 GCA_964433855.1 uncultured Thermoproteales archaeon | reverse complement strand
GCATCGCCGCTGGCAGAGCCCAAAGCATCATGTTCTGATAGTAGTCATGGCCGTACACGAACTCGCCCGTGTCCACATCCCCCCTTAAAATGTTCGGCTGATCCCATGTACGCCCCTTCTCACAAACTATGTTGTGCCAGTGTCTACGGGCCAGCTCCAGGCCGAAGTCAACCTCCCCCTCATACATGTAGGTCATCGCCAGCATCAGAACCTCAGGCGGAAACATGCTGTAGGGGCCATATCCCACGTCTCTAGCTGGCGTACCGTCCGGGTTAGCGAAGTTCACCGCTCCAAACCTGGTCAAGGAAACGTTTATCCTCTTTATAGTGTCCAGAACGGTCTTAACCCTGTCTCTTCTAAAAACGCCGGGCAGGCCGTGGAAGCGCGCGATCCACTCCCCGTCAAGCTGGTATGCGAACACTAGGTCAGATACCCTTCCCGTCCCAGGATCGTAATAGTTAAGATAATATTTCCCAGCCCACATTTTCTCCTCCATTAACTGGCTCCCCTCAGTGAACCATTTCCGGCACTGCTTAGCGAACTCCATATCACCCATCCTCCTGGCCATCCGCTCAGCTATCCTTAAATGGGCCAAGTGAATACCTCCAATGTGCGCCGTCATTCCATGGAACTCGCAGTTCTCAAACCAGTCGTTTCCATAGCCAGGCTTTAAGCCAGGCTTAGTCTCGACGGCTACACTCAATATGCCTTCGGGGCCAGGCCTAAGGTTCATGGTGTAGATGGTGCATTTCTTAACTGAGGGGTAGAACTCCCTCAGGAATTCGTCATCACCGCTGCACAGCCAGTAGCGGTCAACCATCGCCACGTAGCAGGGCCCGTTCAGCGCTAGCTGGTAGCCCCGGGTCGGCATCACCATTTCGCAGGGAGGAGTGCCGTCGGTAAAGCCGCCGAAGATCCAGGGCGGCGCCCCGTCGGAATACTGATAGGCCTTGTATCCGCGGAGCGTGGAGAGGGCTAGCCTTGGAAAGAAGTAGACCAGGGGGAGGCAACCGTAAAAGCTGCAGGGGATACACTCTATCTGTGGACAGCTTCTTGGGCATTCGTTCATTCCGAAAAGCCCGTCTTCCTCCCGGCACCAGTCCCCTATAGGCGGCTTAGCCGCAGCCCATAGGCCGTCCTCGGTTATTAGATGCAGTATGTTTACCAGGGACTCGCGTAGCCAGACGGGGAGCCTATCCTCCGTGTACACGGCCTGTTGCCAGGCCAAGACGCGTTTCAAAAGAGTCTTGTGGCGCTCGGTCAGCAACTGCGCCGCCTCTAGAGCGTTACTGTAGCGTGTCGCGTACATGTGAGTATAGGTGTTGCCGCCAGCTGCAGGGGTTCCACCCCCCTTCCACCGGGGGCTGTACCAGCACAGGATAAACCGTACCACCTTTTCTTCGCGTGACTGTAGCGAGAAGTCTACGGCCACCGAGGCCCCCGGCTCATCCTCGTCTGTCTCCGGTAGCTTCTCGGCGATGCTGGCCCAGGCCTCGCCGTTGACCCCGAGCTCTCCCCCTAGGCGGGTTTCTTCCCCTATTGCCCCTAGCACGTATCCTATGTCGCCGCCGTTAGTCACGGAGACCCCCGAGAACCCGTCTCTGACAAGCCTATGAGGATACGTGGCGGCCTCTTCGGCCTCCTTTCTCGTCGGTCCCGGAAAGCTGAACGCTATAGTTCCCTCCTGCGTGTTGCCGTCCGTATTACGTAAGTGTACTTCGAAGACTATTCCGGGGATCATGGAGGACTCCACGTCGCCCGGGATGAACGGGGCCCAGGCTCTCAATCCGATGCTTACCGGCTCTACAATGTACTCTAAGTCGGCTACGGGGTAGTGGCCCCAGTAGTATATTTCGGAGGGGTACTCCAGCTTTCCCCTCCCGTTTTTTATCGGCAGCTTTTTCCCCTTGGCGTCCCTGGCGAGCAGGACGGCGCGTTCGTTTAGGCTGACGCCTAGGAAAGGGAGGTTTAAGGGGCCTCTCCTCGGAACATGGGAGTTGAATATTGTACAATAGCCAAAGGTCCCGTTTACCTCTAGGTCCAGGCATCCCGTGTCGATTCCTCCCAGCGGCATCCCGTTCGTGGGCGGATTAGCGGCACAATATATCACTCCGCAGACGGGCGCCGTAAATCCTTCCGCCCTGAACTGGACCCATTCATTGCATGGAAGGTCTACGGGAAAAATCCTGTT
>CAYSTQ010000307.1:0-2196 GCA_964433855.1 uncultured Thermoproteales archaeon | reverse complement strand
CCTGTATCAAGGGAAAAGTGTTTAGTAAGGTACTTGTGCTCTATCTCTGGGAAAATATCAGCCTTGGAAGATGATCCAAGCATATACTTCAGTATTGAGGTTCCTGTGATAACAACTTATCCCGCCTCGGATCCTTCAGAGCCGGGAGGCCTCTTTGGGCAGCTCACAATATTGTTTTTGGAGATCAAGTCCAGCAAGCCGATTTTTCCTGAGGAAATTGTTGAAGTCGCGGATAGAAGCGCGTTAGCGCCTGTATACTCGTTCTTAACCCAGGATGACCAGATATATATGATAAAGAAGATACATTCCGAGTATAAGACAAGCGTGGAAGTGGTCGGGGAAGTAAAAGAATACTTAGCCAGAAAAAAGGAAGTTGAGTGGTACTCGGTGAAAGCTTTTAACTATGGTATGCTGCATAACTATAGCACTGTCATAACAACGGAGAAAAGCCTGTGGATACCGTATTCTACTTATGAAGATGAGGAAATTTAAGCATGGTAAAATAGTGCTAAATGTTATTTAGTGTTGAACCCAAAATTTTCGTATTAAAATATTTAGTGCTTTTAAATATTTAACACATGATTTATACAATGTAAAATACTAATATTGTTGTTCTAAAAATTTATTGACCAAGTCAAAGGCTTTAAACACTATTTCGTGGCTCTGAATAGAGCCGTGGATATGAACGGAGACTTAGCTAAGGGATCATAGAATCGGGCACAAATGGTCGTAACCGACGCCAATTTCAACGTAGGCGAGAGATGGGCACAGGTGTCCCACTTACGTAGGTATTTTTCATGAACCAGTGTTCCTTACTCCATCGCTTGACCAACTTTTATGCGTAGGCTTAACTCTTATTACTGTGGTTCGGCATAATTCGAGTGGGGGTGTAGGTCTTGGTTCTTGGAGAAGATAGGATGGCGTGGTGGCGTGAGGCTAGGTTCGGGATGTTTATCCACTGGGGTCTTTACTCGGTTCCGGCTGGGGTATGGAAGGGTAGGTGTATCCCTGGAATAGGGGAGTGGATCATGCACAGGGCGAGGATCCCGGTTAGGGAGTATGAGAAGCTGGCAAAACGCTTTAACCCGGTCAAGTTCAATGCGGATGAATGGGTTAGACTAGCTAAAGAGGCTGGGATGAAATATATCGTTATTACGGCTAAGCATCACGACGGTTTCTGCCTTTTCGACAGCGAGTACACCGACTACAATATCGTAAAGGCCACGCCTTTCGGAAGAGACGTCCTTAAGGAGCTCTCCGAGGCATGTAAAAAGGAGGGTGTAAAGCTAGGCTTCTACTACTCTCAGACACTGGACTGGCATCATCCTGACGGTATGGGAAATGACTGGGACTATGATCCTGGGAAGAAGTCCTTCGTTAAATATCTTAGAGAGTACGTGGAGCCTCAGGTGGAGGAGCTTCTCACTAAGTATGCTCCCGTCGCCCTCCTCTGGTTTGATATAGGGACGCCGACCCCTGAGCTGGCCAGGGAGCTGGTTGAGCTGGTACGCAGGGTTTCACCTGAGACTTTGATAAGCGGCCGGATAGGTCATGGGCTTGGTGATTTCAGGGAGATGGGGGATAACAGGGTGCCTGACCATAGGGTTGAGGGGGACTGGGAGGTTCCGATGACTCTTAACGACACTTGGGGGTTTAAAAGCTATGATCATAATTGGAAGTGGCCTGGAAGAGTTATACAGATACTTGTCGACGTGGTGAGTAAGGGTGGTAACCTGTTGCTTAACGTGGGGCCTACGGCGAAGGGAGAAATACCGGAGCCAGCTGTCTGGATCCTGAGAAGAGTTGGGAAATGGCTAAGGGAGAACGGGGAGAGCATATATGGAGCCGGTATGAGCCCCATAGACTTTCCGCCTGATGCCCCCTATAGGATAACCTCTAAGCCCGGGAAACTGTATGTTCACGTTTTCGGCTGGCCCTGGAATGGTGAGCTACGGATATTTGGCGCGGGAGATGTGGGTGTTGAGAAAGCGTATCTGCTTGGGGAGCCTAGTCATAGATTGAGCTGTGGACGGCGTGGCGAGGATCTAATAGTCAAAGTTCCCGAGGAACCAGTTGACCCGATGGATACAATAATAGTGATCGAGGTTAACGATAGCCTGGGAAAGGCTTGAACGAAAGAGTTATCTAGTCTTTTTGAGGCCGAGGCGTTAAAATAGCCAGTTTCTCCAGGCTTAG
>CAYSTQ010000306.1:0-2229 GCA_964433855.1 uncultured Thermoproteales archaeon | reverse complement strand
AGGGCTTCCCTGCCAGGGCGATAGCTAGACGGGGGGAGTACCGGGGCGCTGGCGGGGAGTGGCACCCTATACCCGGTGAGGACGCGGAGTGGAAGGGCGATACCAGCTCGGACGAGATAGTGGGCCACTTCTTCGCCTATACCGTGTTCTACCAGCTGATAGACGAGCCGGAGTGGCGGCAGCGCGTGACGGAGCTGGTTCACGACATAGCTGACCACATAATCAGGCATGGCTACTACCTGGTGGACGTGGATGGGAAGCCTACCACGTGGGGCGTGTGGAGTCCGGAGAAGCTTAACGACGACCCTGAATGGTGGCGTGAAACCGGGCTGAACGCCCTCGAGATACTGGCCATACTTAAGGCGGCCTATAAGATGACCGGGGACAGGAGGTTCCAGGAGGCCTACGAGGAGCTGGTCAGGAAGCACCACTACGCCTTGAACACGATAAGGCAGAAGATAACTGTGCCGGGCGAGGTGAACCATTCAGACGACGAGCTGGCCTTCCTATCGTATTACGTCCTGCTGTCCTTTGAGGACGACCCCGACCTCAGAGCCATCTATCTGCTGAGCCTGGAGAAGAGCTGGAGGATTGAGAGGCCTGAGCGGAACCCGCTCTGGAACTTCATATACGGGGCGCTGAGCGGCAACGATTGCGACGTCGAGGCGGGCATCCAGACCCTGATAGAGATACCGCTGGACACGGTTGAGTGGACCATGAAAAACTCCCATAGAAGCGACGTTGAGATAGCCCCATCGCCGAACAGGCACGGCCGCCTGAAGTCCAAGGAGGTGCTCCCCTATGACGAGAGGGCGATAACGCGGTGGAACGCCGACCCCTACCAGCTGGACGGCGGCAAGGAAGGAAGGAGAATGCTGGACGGGACACACTGGCTCCTCCCCTACTGGATGGGCCGATACTACGGCTTCATAAAGGAGTAAAAATAAGGGAAGAAACCTATCATCTCTCCCAGAAGGAAAGACCGGCAGAACCCCCAGTCTTTTAACAACATCTATATTTCTAGGAGGGCGTGTCTGAGGCTTTTATGGGCTTCTGCCCAGTCCGGCTTTATCGACAGCGCTAGGGCGTCTTTCCCTGCTTCAGCCTTAACGTTCTCTCCAAGCCCGGTTATGTTGAAGAATACTTCCGGCCGCCAAGAGTAGCTGTCCTCCTTGAAGAATACTATGCTTATCGTGACGTTAACGTGATACGTCATGTTAAAGCCTCTGAAGTATAGGTGGAAGTCCTCGAAGCCGAACCTGAATAGAACCCAGTCGCAGAGGGTTAGGTTGCTTGGGCTAAGCCCCGTATACCTGTACCCGTTTTCTCCCCTGGACACGTAGGATACCGGAGGCCCTTCCCACCCGGTACCACATTAGGTCTCCGTAGAAGTCGAGGCACTTTTCCCTAATTAAAGGATATCTTATCGGCGGCTTCATAGCCATCCATTTGGTGTTAACATGGAGGGGGTCTAGCCCTGCCCCGCCGCTTCTGACGGGTTGCCTCTTGAAGCTTTCAAACCCTATGCCTATTAGGTCGGAGGCCGAGAATTCCAGGCTTGTGAGAAAATAGATGCCGATCACCTCTGCGTCTTCCGGCCCTCTAACATATGATCTAAACATTACGTAGACCGGTAGAACGGCGACTACTCTATCCCCATACTCGAAAACAATTCTGACCTTGTGGAACTCTGCAAACACGTGTTGTTTTAAATCGTTTAGTTTTTGCTCTAGTCTTTTAAAGCCTCTGAGCGGGATCAGAAAGCCTAGGAGCCCTTGAGCCACCCCGCTTGGGGCAAACACTAACAGGGCAGAGGCCATAGGTAGCGCAAACAAGATATTGGTTAACACAAGCACTAGGATAAACGAGGAATATTTGCCTAGAGCCATTTCAGCTCATCGTTTAATATCTAACATTGAAAGCTAGGCACCCAGCCATCTTTATACACGTCCCATTTATGTTCGTGTGAAGGATCTAACGTTGTTAGTTCATATACTGTTTCAGTACTCTGATAATAGCTCAGGGATATAGAAGCTCCTATTGGAACGAAGCCGCTGTAGATATCCCATGGATAGTCGAGTACTGCGGCTGTATTTATGCTTATAGTTCCCGCTATTCTCTCATACAGGCCATACCATTTTGTTTTATAATTAGGTCCAAGTATGAGCGTCTCTTGGAATGATCCATGTGGCTGACTCGGTATATCTCCATCTCTTAACACACCAGATA
>CAYSTQ010000305.1:0-2264 GCA_964433855.1 uncultured Thermoproteales archaeon | reverse complement strand
CAGCTGGCTGAAGCACGGCTCCCCCTATCTGGAATAGGAGCAGAAACACCACTGCCACCGCTATTGCTATCCGCATCTCTCCTCACCTGGTTTATCATAAAGACTGATCTCTGAGATAAGGAACACCTCGGAACACTTATGGAACAGGGGTGAAACATCGCTGAAGCGTATTTTTCCGATTTTTTTCACAGGTGGAAACATCGGATCACAACTTAAGTAGACGCCCCTTTACTCCTCCACTAGCACGATTATGAGGATTAAAGCCAACGCGACCAGTCCCGTGGAAGCTCCGAAGAGAAAAGCCGGGTTAGTGTCGTACAGGTATCCGCCGATTACGTTCCCCGGGATTCTAGCCAGCGCGGTAAGGAAGCCCCAGAGCCCCACGGCCATCGGAACTACATCGCCAGGCAGCAACTCCGCCTTCTCGGTCACGTAGGCCGACGCTACAGGACCCCAGAAGCCTATCACGAACCCCATAAGGGCAGCGGCGGCGTATATCGGCTCCAGGCTTTCAGCTGTCAGATATATCAGGAAGTAGAAGATGCCGCATATCTCCGAGGCTACAAGGAAGAGCTTTCTCTTCCCAAGCCTGTCAGATGCGAATCCAGCCGCCGCCAGGCCTAGGGCGCCAACCCCCGTGGTCACCATGCTTAGGGTTGCCAGCTCCATGCTTTCAGCGTGGAGCCTCTCAGCCAGATATATGGAGGTATAAGGTCCGGCAACTCCCCAGGCGAAAGCGTCGAGCATGAAGGCCGCCATAGCGGCCCTGAAAACCCTGTTCCTAAACAGCATTGGTATAAGTCTCACCTGGAACACGAACTCCCGCAGCGGCGCCCCTCTGGCAGGCCTTATATCATCCCGCGCCAGCGGGACCAGCAGGGCCAGCGGTGCTAGGGTGACAGCTAAAGAGGCAGTGAAGACAGGGGCTAGCTGTCGGCCCGCCGCCTCGTATATGAGGCTACCTATAGGCGGCGCTAGAGCCGAGGCACCCATGGTCAGCATGGAGGTTAGGCCGAGGACCGTACCCCTAGACTCACTCCCGGTAAGCCTAGCCAGTATGGATGGCCTAGCCGACCTAGCGAGCTGAAACCGCAGCATGGATAAGACGTAGCCAGCGGCGAAGGCGTAGACGGGGGCTACGCCGAGGCAGGCCGCTAGGTAGAGGGCTCTTGAGGAGGCTAAGAAGAACGCCCCCAGAGAGTACATCTTGAAATAGCCCACTACTGGTATCAGGGCTGAGAAGGGTATTCTAACTATCAGGCCTAGGCCGCCAGCTACGGCGTTCAGCAACCCATAGATCTTCATCTCGACACCTAGCCCTAGTATGAAGAAGGGCATCACTGGGGTTATTAGAGAAGAGGCTATGCTTAAAACCACCGAGACCGCTAGGTACAGCAGTAGTTGCCTGCTCATCCCCTGCCCCTCCATCTCTAGGCCCGCTGGCGCTTCAGGTGAATACTTATAACCTCTATATAGGGTTTCAGCTTGGTGAGCCCATGTTTAAAGAAGCGGCCGGTAAGCTGGCTTCATGGACACCCAGCCGTCTCCACCCGAGGCTCCTGTTCACGGGAGAAGAGCTACCCTTGCTTAGACGCAAGATGATGGCTGTCGGTAAGCCAGGCGAGCCGGCGGCTGGGCTAACGCCTCGCGCGCTGGCCAGCCGCGCCATGCAGCTGGCTTTTAAAGCACTGGTGGAGGACGATGGAGCAGCCTTAAACAAGGCTGAGGAGGCTGTGGCTAAAGTTCTCGAGCTGGATGACTGGGTCATGCCCCCGCACAGGCCGCTACGGGTCGACCTGGGGGTGGCTGGTGTCACAGGCTGTTTAGCGCTGGTCTACGACTGGCTATACGACAGCCTGGAGAAGGGGCTTCGAAAAGAAATCGGTAGAGCCATCGTGGAGAGGGGAATCAGGCCGTTTACCAGCATCTCCGCGTCACGCGGTGAATGGTGGGCTGAGGCCACCCATAACTGGAGGAGCGTGATATGCGGCAATATGGGTTTAGCGGCGCTGGCGGTGGCTAGCGAGTATTGCGGGGTTCAGCTGGCCCGTGAATGCCTTGTGGAGGCCGTAAAAGGGGTGGTGGAATACTTAGACACTATAGGCTGTGACGGAGGCTACTATGAAGGGGTCGGATACTGGGGCTACGGGGTTGGCGAAGCCGTAAAATTCGCAGCGGCTCTTAGAAGGCTTACCGGCGTAAACCTGTTCGAGCACCCGAGCCTCAGGGCGACAGGCGACTTCGCCCTCCACACGACCACGCCA
>CAYSTQ010000304.1:0-2277 GCA_964433855.1 uncultured Thermoproteales archaeon | reverse complement strand
TTTCAGGGATCAGGCCTTGAGGCCTGATCATTAGGACTGTAAGCATGAGAATCCCGGTTATAAGCCACCTTAGGTAATTAGGGTCGAACGGGAGCTGGGTCAGGAAGTTGTCGAGCAGTGTGCTAAGCCTGTCTATCAGGACTATGATCGTCGTCCCGAGGACGACTCCCAGGTTGTTAGCCCTACCGCCCAGCATGACCATCACCCAAACTATAAACGTGACGGCTGGCGTGAAGTCATCCGGGTTAACGTAGCCCACATAGTAGGCGTAGAGGCTGCCAGCCAGCCCGGCTAGGGCTGAGCCGACGATGAAGACCTGGCCCTTAACCCTGGTCACGTTCTTCCCGAGGACAAGGGCCGCGTCCTCGTCGTCCCTTATGGACTTGAGCAGTCTACCGTATGGGGAGTTGGCTATTCTCTCGCAGAGGATGAAGACGGCTGCGTCCAGGGCTAGCACCAGGGAGAGGAAGGCGGCCGACCTGGTTCTCGGGTCAGATACCCAGGAGAACGGGTTAGGTATCCCGCCTAGGCCATAGGGGCCGCAGGCAAGCGGGTAGTAGTTCCTAAGGAACACCCTTACTATCTCCCCTGAGGCTATCAGGACTATCCCTAGGAAGTCCTCTCTAAGCCTTAGGGCCGGGTAGGAGGCCATGTAGCCGAAGGCGGCGGTGATGATGACGGCCGCCAATGCTGAAACGAGGAACGCCGCCACGTCGGTGAGGGGCTTGCTCGCCGCTATTCTAGCTAGGGCTATCTTGGCGGAGATGCTGCACGGGTTAGCCCCTACCCCGTAGAACAAGAGTATTAGCCGGGTTGACACTATGGCGGCGGTGAAGCTTCCTATGCAGTAGAAAGCCACTTTGCCGAAGTTCGGCTGGCCCGCGTAGCCGTACTCAAGGTTCAGGCTCAACGACAGTATCAGATATATTCCGTAGAGCGTTAACAGGGAGATCAGGAAGCCTACCGGGTCGAACACTCCGCTTCACCCCCGACTTTAACCTTGCCGCGTATCCTTGCCAGGGCTACGTAGACGGGGCTTGTCTCAGGCTGCGACGGCAGTATTCCCTGAGGCCTGAACAGGAGCACTAGGATGAGTACAGCGAAGGTTATCATGGGCTTATATCCGGTGCTTAGGCCGAACAGTTGGTTCAGCAGGAATACGCCTAGGTTCTCGGTTAGCCCTATTACGTAGCCGCCCAGTACAGTTCCCCAGAAGCTCGTCAGTCCTCCGAGCACGGCTGCGGCGAACATGGACAGCAGGAGGCGCTGCCCTACCTCTGGATAAGCACGTCCATAGCTGGCCCAGAGCAGGCCTGAAAGCCCGGCGAGCCCGCCGGCCAGTATCCAGACCAGGGCTATCACGGCATCCTTGTTGACGCCGCAGGCCTCTGCGAGCTCGGGGTTGTCAGCCAGGGCTCTCATCGCCTTGCCGAGCCTGGTCTTTGTGAGCATCAAATACAGCGTTGCCACGATGGCGAGGCAGGAGGCCACTGCCACGAGAAAGAAGCCTGTCAGCCTGATTCCGCCCACGTATATGCCTGGCCCCCATTTGATCCGGGGGGCGGCGTTCAGCAGGTACAGTTTATAGCTGCGTCTGGAGAAGTCGACGGCTATGTACACTAGGTATCGGAGTATTATGCTGATGGTTATCGAGGCGACCATTAACTGGACCGGCCTAGCCCCTCTTTTAACCAGAGGGTTGTAGACGCCGAGATAGGCGGCTAGCGCTACCATTCCCGGGATGGTGAACGAGGCCGCTAGGGCGGCCGGTAGCCCGAGCGGTAGGACGGCCGTGAAGATCACTGCCATGTAGGCTCCTATCGTCACCAGCTCTCCATGGGCGAAATTGGCTATCTTAGCTATGCTGTAGGACAGGGTGACCCCTAGGGCCATCAGTGAATAGAGGGATCCGATTAGGACGGAGTCTATCAGCGGCCTCGTTATGTCCAAACGTCATGCACCTCTTTTCCTTCAACGCATTCCCTTTTCCATAGGATGATTTCCAGGGCTTAAATGTAAGACATTATATAAGCTTTACTGGACAATTATGTACACTAAAAAGCCTTCAATCCACGCCTGAATACGCCATTTAAAGCCTACTTTAAACCTGCTTCAATGTATATTATTGTTCAATAAAATTTATAAAAGATAGTACCGTGAAAGCCTGGAAAAAATTAAAGGGGTGAGCCTACAGCATGCAAGAAACCTTTAAACTGCTGGGCGTAGCGTTGGTCTGTGTTTTGCTTGGTGTGGTTGTTGGGTATTTTGTTGGTGCTC
>CAYSTQ010000303.1:0-2284 GCA_964433855.1 uncultured Thermoproteales archaeon | reverse complement strand
TTAGCTGGAGTTAAGCCTTTCATAAAATTCCTTCCTTCCTAAGACGTTTCCTAACCATGTAGTTAGAGTTAGCCAATTTCTTAAGAGCGTTCTCAAAGGATTCATCAGCGCCAAGAACCTTTCTTATGAACACCCCTGTTCTCCCCTTTTCATCTCTCCTAAGCAGAACCTTCTCTCTCTCCATGACTATATCCAATGACACGTTAAGCAAGCTAGCTACTTCCTCCTCCCTGCCGATTATTGAGGACTCTACGTGACCTCTCTCGATAGGATAGATTAACATAAGCCGTTTATCTACGCCAGCCACTCTTCTATTTTCTCTTAATCCTTTCTCGTCTAGCTCACCGCCAAATCTATAGAATTCTCTTTCCAACCTGTTCAAGGGCGTTAAAGGGATCGTTATAACGGTTTTCTCGTCAAGGTAAAGATGTCCTTTCAAAGCGTGTATAGGGGTTGCTTGAGCTATCTCCCTCTGCATCACCGTGAACCCTGCGGAATCTAAGGCTGTCTCTATTATACAGGGAGGAACCGGGTATAACAATGCCACATCAATGTCACTGTCTCTGTTAACATCGCCTCGGGCTATACTCCCGTATACGACGGCTTCTAGACCGAACTTGCTTAAGGAAACAAGTATTTGAAGGGCTTTCTCTCTAAGTTCCCTGAGCAGTCGCCAGCGGCTTGAATCGTATATTACCAGCCGGCCATCCACCATCCGTCTAACTTTTTTACGCGGCATTTTTACAACACTTATCTCTGAAGCTTTTTAGCACGTTCGATAACGTCTAAAGCAGCTATTATTAGTCTAAGAATATCGTACATTTCATCTAGGTCATCACACATTTTCAATCTTTCGTTTAACGCCTCTAACTTAGAGGCGACGGTTTCCTCTATTCCTTGCACGGTCAGACTTGTTAACACACTTCTTCTTTCGGCTTCATCTTTCACAATGAAAACCCGTCTATTGCACCGTGGACATATAACGTCGCCGCCTTTTAACTCAAAGAGCGGCGTCTTACATATAGGGCAGGTTTCCTGTAGCATTTTAGCGCCCGCTCTAAGCAATTCAGCCATTCTTCTTACTGCAGCATCGTCCTTTGACATGACACATCACGCAGTTACCGTCTATAGTTTTGAGGAAGAGGTTCGATAAAAGAATTACCGGTAACGCTCACAAAGTGGACAGCGTATTAAAGAGCAGTGACACCTTATTGATCCATAGAAGGTTTATAGAAAGGCGACGTTAACAACTAAGCAGTTAGACAAAACAAAAACTATATTCGTGAACAAGTAGTCTTAACGGTAGCCCTAACGAGGTGCTGGTCAGAAATGGACGACGTAGACCCTGAAGTAGAAGGGGTTGTGATCACCTGTCCTATTTGCCGAGAAAAGACCCTTGAGATCAAAGAGCTGGTTTACGAAGCTCCATATTTCGGCAGGCTCCTAATAGTGTCTAGGGTCTGCAAACGGTGCGGCTACTCTTCAAAAGCCTCCTATACTCTAGAGGAAAAAGAGCCTATAAGACTAAAATATAGGATTGATTGCGTCGACGACTTAAAGACTAAAGTGGCCCGGTCAGAGGCTGCCAGAATACTGATCCCAGAACTAGGGGCGTCTATAGAACCAGGCCTCGCTGCAGAGGCTGAGATACTTACAGTTGAAGCTATACTGGATAGAATAAGAGAGAAAATCGTTAGCCTCATCGAATGGAGTGATGAAGAAGAGGCTAGGGCTAGAGCACGGGAAATACTTAATAGAATCGAGGAGGTCCTTGAAGGAAAGGCGTCTGCAACCCTAATTATTGAAGACCCAAGAGGGGTAAGCCAAATAGTGCCAGCCGTCAAAAACAAGGAAAAGGTTAAAATCGAGCCGCTTAAACTTTAGATTGGGAGGTTATATGGCTAGAAGAAGGCGTAATAGGGAGAGCGCGCCACCACCTCTCTCAGGCGCAGGATTGGTGAGATTCTTCGAAGAGGAGGTCGAAGGGATAAAGATTAGGCCCGAGCTCGTAATACTAAGCGCTATAAGCTTAATATCGGCCGTCCTGTTAGCCCACTTGAATATTCTAGCCGCTCCCTAAACCATCTTTACAGATCTCAGCATAGCGCCCTTCTTAGCTCCCACAACTATTTCTCTCAAAACCCCATGAACATCACTCACGTTCTCGACAACCGTGCCCGTAACTATTATGTCAGCTCCAGCGCGGGCAGCCGCCTCAGCTAACCGACCGTTTCTGATACCTCCTCCTACTACTAAAGGGACGTTTACAATCCGTCTAACACGG
>CAYSTQ010000302.1:0-2290 GCA_964433855.1 uncultured Thermoproteales archaeon | reverse complement strand
GTCACCTCTTCAAGCCAGCCCTGCTTCTCACTTGAATAAAGGAACGTTATCTCGATGCTTGACGGCATCTCGGCCGTAGCCCCTCCCGCCACCCTCCTACTCATATATATGGCGGACACCAGGCTGAAGAGCATCAGCCCTAGCACGACCCCGGTGAACAGCATCAGGTAGCCGCGTCTAGGTATCAGCCTCATACTTAACTACCTCTTCGCCACCGCCGCTTCTCTAAGCCTGTCACTCGTGTCCTCGCATCTATCCGCCACGTTCTCTACAGCGTCAAGCAGGAAGGCGAGCATGACAGCCACCCCGGGGCTCAGCCTCGAGGAATAGGTTAAAAATCTTCGTCTAGCAGCCTCATACATAGCATCCACCCGTTCTTCCAGGTTCTCAACCTCGTCACATCTGCTGACCACGAGTAGTGGATCTCCAAACACGTTAAACAGGGCGTCCCTGACACCGCGGGACGCCGCCTCGGAAACCCTGAGCATCGCGTAGCAGTCCTCCTTCAGCTCCCGTGGAGCCTCGCTGTCAGCCACCACCATGGCTATCCTGCATGACTCATGGGCCCAGTCGGCTATCCAGTCGGCCTCTCTCACCACCCTGAGTAGAACCGATCTCTCCTCCGGCTCAAGCGCCCCGCCTATAAGAGTCGAAACCAGCTCTCGCCGAACCATATCAGCAGCCCTCTCAACCCCCTCAACATTCCTAAAGTAGCGGGCCATGCCCTCAACGTCGTTTTTAAGCCATGCCTCAAACAGCTTAACAGCGTCAGACACCGTGTCATGAACCAGCTCGGCGTGTCTCCTTATAAGCGCCTCAACCTTCCTCCTCCTGGAGGACGTGAACCAGTTCGCCACACTACTCATACCTTATTGCCTCCTCTAACCCCTCTTCAGGGTATCTGAAGACTCTTACATCCATCCCGCTTATATCCACTAGCACCTTATCCCCCGTGTTAAGCCTCTTCACCCGTCCTCCTGCCTTAACTACTAGGCTCACCCCATCAACTTCGACAACCAGCCTCACGTATTTCCCGAGGAAACGTCTCTCAACAATCCTTCCCTCAACCCCTCTCCTACCGCCAACCCGGATGTGCTCAGGCCTAACAGCCACGACAACCCTGCCAACAGGCTTCTCACCGCTCACCTTAAAACTGAAAGGCCCAGCCTTCACCTCTAGAAAACCGTTCTGTCTGCTAGCCAGCCCCTCGAGAAAGTTCGTCTCGCCCCCGATGAACCTGGCCACGAAGGGGGAAGCAGGACTAAAGTAGAGCTCCACGGGAGTTCCGACCTGCTCCACCCTGCCCTTACGCATAACCGCTATCCTGTCCGCGACGGCCATCGCCTCCTCCTGACTATGGGTGACGTGTATAGCTGTAAGCCCAAGCTTCTTAACAAGGCCACGCAGCTCGTTTCTCAGCTCAACAGCTGAGACCTCGTCCAGCCTGCCTAAGGGTTCGTCTAGGAGAAGTATGTCTGAGCCTGAAGCAAGCGCCCTAGCAACAGCGACCTTCTGCTGCAGGCCAAGACTCAGCTCTGCTGGGCTTAAATGCGCCCGCAGCTTTAGGCTAAGCGAATCTACGAGTTCTCTGCCTAAGCTACGTAGCTTATCGGCTGGCTGAAGCCTAACCTTGGGGCTGTAGACAATGTTTTCCCAGACATCCATATTGGTAAACAAGTATATGTCCTGGAAAACTAGGGCTAGCCTCCTCTCCTCCACGGAGACCTCGTTTACGTTAACTCCTCTGATGTAAACATCGCCCTCATCCTGTCTAACTATGCCGGCCACTATCTTCAACAAGGTCGACTTACCGCAGCCGCTCGGCCCAAGAATACAGAAATACTCTCCTTTCTCCACTCTTAGATTGACGCCGTCCAGCGCCACTATCCGGCCATACCTCTTACGTATGTTAACGAGCTCTACGTACGGCGTCTATGACACCTCCGGCCCAGCAGCCACGGCTTTCGCCTCAGCCACCCATTCAGCCTCGTGGAACAGCATCACATCTGATGGGTCAACGTAGGCCGTTACGTACATTCCTTCAGATATGTTTCCCGGGCGGCCGATCTGAAGGGCCTCTATAACGGTGTTCTCGTCAATTTTGATGATGACGCGTGTAAACATCCCCTCAAACCTGACCTCTTCTATGCGGCCGCTGAAGGCATTATGAGCCGTTGTAAGCTCCTCCTCTACGAGCCTAACAGCCTCCGGTCTGAAGCAGGCAAGCACAGCGTCGCCAACCGCCACCCTTCCCATGTTCCTGGAAACTATCGGGCCAACCCTCCTAGCG
>CAYSTQ010000301.1:0-2318 GCA_964433855.1 uncultured Thermoproteales archaeon | reverse complement strand
CAACAGTCAGCACGCCCTCCCCAACAGGCTCAGCTGAGCCCGTCAAGTCTTCGACTAGGAAGAAGCCTTCTCCTCTTTCAGGGACTAGGCACCAGGCCAGCACATGTCTGTTGTCCAGCCAGTCGAAATGGGATACTAGGCCGCTGTCTACGAGACAGCAGATGTCGTCTCCGTTCTTGTCAGCGGTGAACATGCGTGTCATACGTCTCCCACCAGGCCTGCTCCATCTATGGAGGAAAACGAACCTGTCTCCGCTGGGGTTAAACAACAGGTGGTTAAACCAGTGCTTAGCCCCCTGGAAGGAGGGTTGAGGCCTGAAGCTGGCTATCTCGGCCAGGGAGACTATCAAGTCGCAGCTTCCACCTCTCAAGTCTACCAGGTATATTCCGTCCTTCTCAGGCGCTTTCTCACCATACCATGGATCCCTTATCCCGCAGTAGCCGTAGCCTGGACGTGTGTCGTTTAGCCGGGCGAAGTTAAGCGATAGAGCGTATCTCCCGTCGGGGCTAAGCGTGTATATGGGCGATGGCAGGGTCCATCTGTCCCCTGTATCCACGTTTATCACGACGGATACGAACCGGTCTTCAACCCTATCATTATAGATTATAGTCCTGTCCTCTTTCCCGGGAAGCCATTGAAGCATGCATCCCTGTTGCCAGTTCCAGGCAGAGGTGTAGGCAAGCCTTCTCAAGCCCAGCTCCTCCGCGTCGATAAGGCAGATGGCGGCTTTGTCCTCGGGTCTCGGAGGCCTCTCCATGAACTCCGTCTCTAGACAAAGAATGTACTGTTCATCCATGCTCCAGGGGCTCTTGTCGTAATATCCGAAGAAGTGATGCAGCGGAGGCTTTGTGACCCTAGTTAGCTTAAACCTCCTGTCTAACACGGCGCGCATATTACCCCTCAATCCACCTTACCCGTTTAACATATATATCGTCTGGTGGTGCTCCGGGAAAGTGTTTCCCGGTCTATGTCAGGGCTTGAAGAAGCGTGGCGCCGTATCTCCCTGGAGAAGCCTATGGTTCGGGAAGCAACCAATTTAAGAGCAATGATCTCCATTTAAAACGGGGATTACGACGAGGAAGGATCTAGTGGAAAGGCTTAAGGGGCTAGGCGGCTTCCCCGAAGAGCTGGGAATAGACCTTTCGAAACCCGAGGGAAGATTCCAGTGGTTTCTAGCCTCTCTCCTCTTCGCTAAACGCATATCTTTTGAAATAGCTATGAGAACCATTAAGGTGTTTCAGGCCAAGGGGTTAACCACGCCTGACGCCGTTAGAAAGGCTGGCTGGAGCAGGCTGGTCGAGGCGCTGGACGAGGGAGGATACGTTAGATATGACTTCTCTACAGCCTCCATAATACTGGAAGCTCTTAAGTTACTGAGGGACAGATATGGAGATGACGTGGACAGGATCCACGAGGAGGCTCTTAGCCCGGAGGATTTAGAGGCTAGACTGAGGGAGTTTAAGGGATACGGCCCGGTGGCTGTAAACATATTTCTGAGGGAGCTGAGGGGGCTTTGGACTAAGGCCAAGCCTAAACCCCCAAGGCTGGCTTTACATGTCGGCCGCAGGCTAGGGCTGAACAAGGCGGAGATCGAGGAGCTAGAGCCATGCCTTGTTAAGCTAGCGTTAAAGTATTGTAAAAGGATGAGGTGTGATGACTGCCCAGTTAAAAATTACTGTAAAGGTATCGAGCTCTGAGCCGTGAGAGACCGGGTAAGGCTTAAAGGTTTCCCGGGTACATGCTCACCCCTGTTTCTCCCTGAAGCAGTATACTTTCCTTGTTACTGGTCAGCTAGCCTGGAAGAACGCCACCACAAATCTTAACGTCTCCTCCTCTAAAAGTAGTCTGGAGGCATGGATCTATGGCTGAGGAGTATTTGACCCCTAAGGAGAGATGGCTTAGGGTTCTCCAGCATAAAGTTCCGGACAGGGTTCCCATGGACTACTGGGCTACAGGAGAGGTGACTAGGAGGCTTATAGCCTACTTGGGCTGTAGGGATGTCTGGGAAATGTATAGGCGGCTTCACATAGATAAGCCGATTCATGTAGGCCCGAAATACGTAGGCCCCAGGATCCCGGAGGACGCCGATATGTGGGGTTGCCGCTACAGATATGTTAGGTACGGCGCCGGGGACAGTGCCGGCGTATACAGGGAATGTATCTACCATCCCTTGGCGGAGTATAGGACGCCTGAGGAGGTGGAGCGCTGCTATAGGTGGCCCAGCCTGGAGTGGTTTGACTTCTCCGTGATCCCTAGCCAGGTAGAGGGCCGCGAGGAATACCCTGTGGTCGCCGGTGGGATGGAGATATTCCTGATCT
>CAYSTQ010000300.1:0-2325 GCA_964433855.1 uncultured Thermoproteales archaeon | reverse complement strand
AACTGCGTACTCTACTTCACGAACAGCTGTATCATAATCTTTATCCTTAAAAGCTCTTCCAGCCCACTTAAACGCGTTTAAGGCTCTTTTCCTTAACAAGGCCGAATACTCACCGCTCATCCTAACACCATATGAATCAATAAATCTACGATATGTTTAATATATAGTTGTTAGGCTTAAGTTAAACTCTAAAACCCAGATAGGAAACGTTTAGTCGGCGATGTTCTCTATTTGTATAGTAACGTTTATATTTACAGTGTCGGGAATGATTTCAAATATTTTGAATATTTAAAGTAAAATTTATTTTTATTAAAAAGAAGCTTATATAAATTTATATGTCAATTAAAAATGGGCTTCTTTGTGAATTATTTTAGCGAAAAAATGCGAAAAATAGATAATTTTATACGTCAATTTAATCATTTTATGCATGAGGTGAACAGATTATGCGGCTCGGGAACAGGAAGGGTATAAGCCCGGTGATAGCGACCATCATAATAGTGGCTGTAACGTTGACCATAGCGATATCCATAGCCTACTGGATGGGCGGCATAGCAGGGCTGTATACAAGATTTGAAAAACTAGAAATAACCAACATATATATGGAGAAGAAAACCGGCTACTGGCTCATCACACTAACAGTTAAAAACACAGGGTCAGCCGACGCCACTATTGACGATATAATGCTTAACGGAGTAACTATAAGCAAAGTTTCAAACGGCACTCACTGCGCCAGCTACAATACAACAGACAACCCGACAGACAACCCGACGATTACTCTAACCGACACGTCTGCTGGGACTGTCAATATATCGATTGCCAGCGGTGGAACCATCATAATATATATCGCGCTGCCTGAAAACGCTAAAATGGGGTCTGGAACAGCCGTGTCAGGGTTAAGCCTTGAAATAAAGCTGCATACAGCTTCTGGAAAGGACTATCCCAAGCTAGTAGTTCTATCATAAAAACATAAGTCTATTCAATAACTTATACAGTTACTCTAAAATCGTAGTCTTTTTTATAGGGGAGGCCTCGGGGGTGAAGAGATTGCTGAAACGACTATTTGCAGCGCTTAAGAATAGAGGAGGAGCTGAAGCCAACAGTCTAGACGTTATAGTGCAGCCGCTGCCTGAAAACGTTAGGCCGGTCGAGGAATACTGGGTTCACAGGCCCTATGCACGTATAGTTATCGTGGAGAAGCTGGGTGAAATAAAGTATTACGCCTTAGAGGAGCCGCTCGACGCCCTGGAGAGACAGCTCTACAGTAGGATAATCTCTTTCCTGGAAAGGGAGCTTGACCCCCCGGGCGACGACGTGGACAGGGCTGAGTACGTGGTTTCAGAAGCCGAGAGGCTGATGAGCCGCTACAAGAGGCTTAACCCAGCCTCCGAGGCCTCCAAACACAAGATACTTTACTACCTGGTCAGGGACCTGGCTGGCTTCGGCCCTATACACCCGTTGATGCTGGACCCGAACATAGAAGACATATCCTGTAACGGCGTCGGAGTACCAATATACGTATACCATCGCAAATACGAAAGCATCCCCACAAACATAGTCTTCGCCTCTGAGGAGGCTCTAGACAACTTCATAGTGAAGCTAGCCCACATGTCAGGGAAGCACGTCTCCAGCGCCAGCCCGATCGTGGACGCGACGCTGCCAGGCAGGCATAGGCTCGCCGCCACCTTCATGCGGGAGGTGTCGTATCTCGGCAGCACATTCTGTATAAGGAAGTTCCGCGAGAAGCCGTTCTCGATCATCGAGCTGGCCAGCATGGGCACGCTCGACTGGAGGATCGCTGCCTATCTGTGGATGCTGGTTGAGAACAAGATGAGCATCATGGTGCTCGGAGGCACCGGGGCGGGAAAAACGACAATGCTCAACGCCCTTGTCAGCCTTATACCCCCGGAACTCAAAATAGTGACCGTGGAGGAGACGGCTGAGATCAACGTGCCCCATGAAAACTGGGTTCCACTGGTGGCGAGAGAGGAGTTCGGCTTCGTCGGGGCTAGAGCGCGCACGGTGTCGCTTTTCGACCTCGTGAAAGTATCGCTGAGGTACAGGCCGGACTACCTGATAGTGGGCGAGATAAGGGGTGAGGAGGCCTACGTGCTCTTCCAGGCCTTGGCGACCGGGCACGGCGGCATGTCGACCATGCATGCTGACAGCCTAGACTACGCCGTTAAAAGGCTTACGTCGCCCCCGATGAACATCTCTAAAGTATACTTGCCGCTGATGAACGCCTGGATGCATATAGAAAGAGTGAACGTCCGTGGAAAGACCGTTAGAAGAGTTAGGGCTGTCTGGGAGCTTGACGAGAACTGCAAC
>CAYSTQ010000299.1:0-2328 GCA_964433855.1 uncultured Thermoproteales archaeon | reverse complement strand
ACCATAGCCCACTCCGACAGGAAGACGAGCCAACCGTATAGGAGTATCCCTAATATCCCCCCGACAAGTAGGAGAACTCCGATGGCCTGGTCCTTGCTCACAGACATACCTCCTAAGGCCTGAAATACGCTAGGTCGTTAAGCCTCATAAATCCCAAATACACCAGATACGTCTCGTTTCTAAGCCAAGATTTAACACAAGGCGCCCAAACCAACACGCGGCTGGAGAGCATCTCCTTAGCCCTCTCGAAACCTGCTCTCAGGGCCTGAACCCGGGGCGAACTCAACAACGCATCAATAACCTCCCTAAGCTGACCTATAAGAAGCCTATTCACTATACGACCAGTCCGCCTGGCGTAAAGCATACAAGCCCTATAGAACGCACGTTTAAACCTATCAAGCCTATTCAGGTTACCGTTCCTAAAACCCTTAACCCAAACAGCCCTGAGCTCCAAATAGCTCACACTGCTCCATAGGGCCGGGGTAAACTTCATAGCTAGAACAAATTTCTACCATCGTTCAGTATATATGTTTTATTCCTAAACTTTTGCACCCTTCATGAACTTAGCGGCTATGAATCCATAAATAACCAGTTTAAACCTTTAAAGCATATTCAAGCCTACCCCTAGCCGAGAACATCCACCAGAGGACGCTTAAACCAACAAATGCGTAAAGCCTCATAAAACCCCCTAAAAATGACTGACCGGTTCCACCTAGGATGACCCCCTCAGTGAATAATACACACTAGGTTAAACCCCACAGGGAGCTCACCAAGTGAACTCCCTTAGGGAGCTCCCTCCTTACCCACCCCCTATGGCTACTCATCTCCTCCGAGAGTCCCTCCATAAGGCTAGAAGCCTCCTGTATATTCTCCGGCACCTACGCCCCTCATCGACGACATGCTCTAAGTAACGTCTCTCCCCCTCGGTGAGCTCACTCCCCATCTCACTGAGAATCCTCTCGGCAGACTCACCACTCTTGACACCGGCCAGGTACATGCCTAGTATGAACGGGCCGACCCCCGGATACTTATCAGATTCCCCTTCCATCGAGGACATAACCCCACCCGTACTCCCCAACTCTAGGATTATATTCCCCTTAAGGACATCGCTAGGGAGAGCTCACAAGTAGTACCCCATAGGGGAGATATATTAGGGTATATCATCTTTATCTAGCTAGGCTAAGGTCTGGTGAGCTCACCGGATATCACCAGCTCACCGGGTAACTCACCAGATAACTCACCACAGCGAGTCTCACCGGTGACACTCACTAGTGAACTCACCAGTTCTCAATTCTTTCTTCAACCTATCAAGGATGTCCTTGACAACTCTAGGCCTCCCTCAGGAAAACATCAAGGTGATATGGAATGCTACTGGAGGTAGCTGAGAACTGTATCTTTTGTATCGGCTCTCAGCTTTAAGTGGGCTATCCAGCCCGCCCAAGGCTACCTCTATGCCTTGTTGCCCCACCTTCATCTGGTGGGCATCCCCCTGCATGTTGAACCCCCTCATCCGGTGGTCGAGGGTGGTGCAGGGGTGGGGGGTGACCCGCCTGTTACAGCCCCCATGAGCCTCAGTAGATGAGCTCATCCTTCCATCGGAAAGCCCGTCTACCATCAGCCCGTGGGGACTGTAACCGTAAAGAGTAGCCCAAACATATCTAACCTTAACCCTTCTCTTTCTCTTCCCCATTTTATAAGTAATCCTCATGGTTTCAGGTAGTTTTTCACCATAACCTAATGCTCTTCTAGCTATGATAAATCCAGCTAGTTGGTGAATATTGAACCTTGAAAACATCCTAGCATACTTGAGCCTAGCTATTTTAGAGGTGTAAGCAGGTTGAACCTCGATAACTAGAAAATTCTCCTTAATAGCTCTGCTCTTTATAGTTTGAATTAACCTTTTTCTGACAAAGTTAGCAATAAGCCTATTGATGTGAGAGGAATAGTCAGGAGTTCTCTTTATATCTAAATCCTCAATAGCGATAGTGTTTACAACATGGCCTCTAAGCCACCTAAATACCTTCTTAACGAGGTTTCCTATAAGCCATTCCCTCTTCTCTCTTCTGGCATATACTAAATCTGAGCAGAAGAACCATTTTGAAGCTAATAGATTTCCATCCTTACTAACTATTGTAACCGCAGTACCCGTAGGATTTATATCGATACCAGCAACCTTCTTGCCATTCCACTTAACATTAGATTCATCAAGCTCAAAAGTTATAAATACCTGATAACCATGCTTTAAGGTTCTCTTTACCCTAATGGTATATGGCTTACCACTAACTAATATTTCATCGATATAATGTCTAAATTCTTGAGGGATGTGCA
>CAYSTQ010000298.1:0-2334 GCA_964433855.1 uncultured Thermoproteales archaeon | reverse complement strand
AAGCGAAAAAGTTAGCTACCGAACTTATTAAACACCTAATAAGTTCAGGCTTACCTGTAAAGGAGGCAGAAAGAATTTTTGGAACACTTTATCTTTTAGTACAAGAAGAATCAGCATCTCCACTTTATGATGCAAGAGAATTTGCTGTGCTTCTTAATGCTTGTGGGAGAACAAATAGGCAGGCACTCGGTGTGCTGATTGCCCTCGGGTATCGTAATAAAGTTTTAAAAGAAGCCGTGGAAGTCATGGAAACCTATCGTAAAGCAATATCATCAACATTATCTAAAATACGAGAAGAAAAGGAAAAATACTTTGCAGAAGAAGAACATTTTATATTAATTGATTTAAGGGGGATTGTTTCCAGCAGAATTCTAGGGGCAATTGCATCAATAATCAGTTCCTCCCGCGAATTTAGTGCTACAAAACCGATAATAGCACTTGCCGAAGTTGACGATAAAATTAAAGTCTCTGCTAGAATGCCTGCTCAACCGCTTGCTCAATATAAAAAAATGAACCTAGGACATTTAATACAGGAAGTGGCTGGGAAAGTAGATGGTGTCGGCGGTGGTCATGAGGCAGCTGGCGGCGCGTTAATAGATAAGAAGTCATTAAATACATTTATTAGATATTTAAATGATAATATTAATAAATATATTTTGGGTTAAAAATGTCTTATATAAGTATAATAATAAGTTTTACTTTGAAAGATAAAAATGCAGTAGCCTCTCTTTCAAATGCCCTATTACCTGACAATTTAACTTCTCCAGAATATGTTAGGGTAAAATCCACTATTACCGACAATAGACTAGTAATATCTATAAATTGCCGTAACACGGAATCTGCTATGCATGCAGTCAATGATTTGCTAAGATGTCTTAAAGCGGCATATGACTCATTGACTAAAATAAAATATTAAAAAGATATTTAGTTATATACAATTTTAATATAGTAGAAGTATAGTTCATTCAGGGAAAGGTATAAAGCTTAGAATATTTTATTTGTGAAGAAGGTGGTATATGAATGCCGCATAGACCCGCGTCTGCCAGAGACAAGTGGACTCTAAAGAAATGGTATACGATATATGCTTCGAGTGCCTTTGGATATGCTGAACTAGGAGAAGTACCAGCTAACTCCGACAAACAACTCATCGGACGGACCATGGAAGCAAGTTTATACCAAATAACAAAGGATATATCCCAGACGCATATAAAATTAAAATTCCAAATAGTTAAAGTTGAAGATAATAAGGCCTATACACAGTTTAAAGGCTATGAACTAGCTAGAGACTATTTAAGAAGCCTTATTAGAAGAGGGACCAGTAAGGTCGATGGTATATTTGACATAGTTACAAAAGACGGGGTTCATCTAAGAGTGGCCGTAATGGTGGTTACTACTCATAGAATAAAAACTTCTCAAGAAAAAGCCATTAGAAAAATCGCTAAGGAGGTCATAGAGAAAAAAGCTGAAGAGCTCACAATGGACGAATTTGTCCAGGAAGCAGTTCTAGAAAAAATCTCAGCTGATATCTTTAGCCAGGCCAGACGAATATATCCTATCAGGAAAATAGAGGTACGTAAGATAAAAGTACTTAGTAACGTTTTTGAGTTACCGTTAAAGACACCAGCATAGTTAAGCAATTATCATTTTAACTTTATGAATGCCAAGCTCTCTTAGAAGGACCCTGAAGGCTTTCTCTAATGCTTTATCAACATCGTTTAAATGACTTAGTCCCGCAGCTGTTTTATGTCCTCCTCCAAATCCCCCGACTTCTTGTTGAATCTTTTTAATTAGAAAGCTCCCCAGGTTAATGTTTGTCCTCTGCACAAAGGTTTCGCTTGCTCGGATGATTAATCGATAATTATTTTTTGACCCTCCACCTACAAATACTATATCGACGCCTAAGTCCAATAATGTTCTAGCTATGGCAGCTTCAAAGGCGCTCACTTTAGTAACGCCTATTATCCAGTTATTAACTCTATAGATAGCTGCACGTTTAACTCCCTTTATTTTAGCTATTTTTTCTGACATATCCTCTGTATCCGTTTTTAACAGCCTGATAGCCTTAGCGTAGTCTATTTTATATTTCTCTAGCATTTCACAGACTATTTTTAGTAGTCGTGGCGACGCACGTGTGAATCGCCCACTATCTGATAATATGCCTATTAATAACAGATAAATATATTTATCATTTATACTTATCTTAAAATATTTAATTAATTCGTAAACTAGTACTGCTGCTGCTTCAACCGGCTCAATAAATTTCCCGAAAATTTTACCATTCCGACCAGTACTTTCTTCATGGTGATCTATAATAAATATTTCAGCATTTATCCC
>CAYSTQ010000297.1:0-2335 GCA_964433855.1 uncultured Thermoproteales archaeon | reverse complement strand
TCCGGCTGGGTCGTTTCTGGGGCCGACTATAACGAAATAGTTATAGGCGAATATCTCTCCTCCGGAAATAACCCCTTCCTTAACGTATTTCTTCTCCAGACCCGGCGCATGCACAAGCACGGCGTCAGCGTCCCCCATGGCGGCTCTACGTAAGGCTTCGCCGCTGCCAACAGCTATGAACTGTATGATAACGCCGGGATGCTTCTTCTCAAAGCCGTCTGCCAGGACATCTAGAAGACCTGTCGCGTACAGGCTTGTAGTCGTCGCCACTCTTAGCACCGTTCCCCGGCCCGCGAGGGAGCCCCAGTACAGCAGTGCTCCCGTGGCCGCTACGGCTAACAGGGCTATTGAAGCCATTCGGCGGGGGCGGAGCAAGTTGTTCACCGTTATTCGATATCGGATAACGAAAATATATATCCTCCCCAGGAAACCATCTAGAAACAATGCATAAAGACCTACTAAACAAGCTCAATTACAAAATAGACCTACTGGTCGAACTCGACGGAAAACTCGTGCTTAACAGACAGCTAGCGGATCTTCTCAAGGCAATAGACGAGAAGGGGTCCATATTGTCCGCCTGCAAATCCCTCGGAATACCGTATTCGAGGGCCTGGGAGTCCATAGCGAGAATAGAGAGGCTCCTAGGAGCCAGGGTCATCGAGGCCGTAAGAGGCGGGCCTAAAGGCGGCGGCACCAGGCTCACAGACCTCGGGAAAACCCTTATCCAGACGTACTACAACCGTTACTCGGAAATGGTCAACGTGGACGAAACCGAGCTAGCGGAGGCCCGGCTGCCCGAGCTGTTTATAGTCGGCAGCCACGATCCCCTACTGGAGCGTTTCCTCAAAGAGCTCAAAGACGAAAAAAGGTTTGAAAACCTAGAGTTTTCATGGATAGGCTCCGCAGGGGGCCTGTCAGCGCTCATGCTGGGCGAGGCCGATATCGCCGGAGTCCACCTCTACGACCCGGAGACGGGGATCTACAACATACCCTACCTTAAAAAGTACTGGCTTGAGGACAAGGTAGCTGTTATAAGAGGGTATAACAGAGAGCTAGTTTTCGCCTACACCGCCGGAACGGATTTCAGAGGGGTTACAGACATTCTCGAGGGGAGAGTAAGGGTGGTTAACAGGGTTCTAGGCTCCGGGACAAGGGTCCTGTTCGACGTACTACTTGAAAAGGAGGCGAGAAGGCTGGGGATCGACCCCAAGGATATTCCAGGCAGGGTTAAGGGGTATAACAACGAGGTTAAGACACATCGCGGCGTCGCCCAATGCATCCTGGACGGGAGGGCAGAGGCAGGTTTAACACTCAGGTTCATCGCAGAGAAATACGGTCTCAAACACGTGCATGTCCGCTGGGAAAAGTTCGATTTCGTAGCCAGGCTCGACCGGCTCGACAAACCCATAGTGCGCAAGTTTCTAAGCCTGCTGAGAAAGCACGTCATCAGAGATCTGGCTAAGAGAAGCAAGGGCTACAGCATAGACAGAGACTCGGGGAAAGTCATCTTCCCCGGAACCCTCTCCCCAGACCTCCTTTAAAAGCCGGGGTTTCCATGACCGGCGACCTACTCCAGGATGTTCAGGAAACCACCGTACAGGTTTAGAACCCACCGTCTACACGCTGACCGGTTTCAGATTTCCACTGAAAAAATATACTAGTATTCACCAGGATTATTTTTGTTTACGGTTTCCCGGTCTTCTAGCGAGTATAACTACCACGAGAACCAGTACAAGCGCTGAAAACACCACTAGGAACATTTCCCAGGTAAGACTGACGCCCGAGCCAGGGGCAGCACTACCAGTGCCACCGGAAGGGCTTTCCGTTCTGCCTACCCGTTGATTGTGTAGAGGGCGTTAATTTCGTAGCCGGGTAGGCTTCCCTCCTTCCGTCTTCATCGGGGGGCTTTCGGGGGGAACGGAGACTCCCCACATTTATCCTGTAAACCCCCGCTCTTCCGGCCCCCCACCCCACATCCCGAGCGGAGCTCGCCCAGTATAACAAACCTTCTCTCCTTACATAAGGATTTGCCGCCACGAGAATTCCCATTCGATACGAACACAACACTATACGTTTCTGCCCCACTATTGCCGCTTTCCTAAAAGAAGGATTCCATTACACGGTGAGCGTGGTGGTTTCGCTGACGGAGAAGGGAAGGGAGATCGCTGGGGCGGGGGTCGGTCTGGGCTGTAGAGTAATGGTACCGCAGCCTAGGATAATATGTGAGCCTCACCGGATCGTTTCGTATGATGGATGGCCTGGGGTCGCCCTTAAATGGCTGGGTAGCACTAGCTGACCTTCAGGGCTTTTAAAACAGTTCTTTGACACTCCCCCT
>CAYSTQ010000296.1:0-2341 GCA_964433855.1 uncultured Thermoproteales archaeon | reverse complement strand
CCTTTATCGGGATGTTCATCAGCTGGTTCATGAAGGAGACCTTCAGAACTCCTCCCCCTATTCCGAGCATGGCTGATAGGACGCCTGCGAGAAAGGACGTTGCCAGGCCTACCCCGGTATTGGATACTTTGTATTCAACAAGGGTTTTCTCGGCTAGGTCATAGTAGGAGGAGGCTAGCTTTAAAACTCTGGCTAGGTAATCCTCTTTAATATTCTTGTACTCTCTACGCCTAATTCTCTCCTCTTCCAGCCCCCTTGTTCTAAGCTGCTGTAGGGCGAGATACCCCAAGGTTATAGATAATACGAAATACAGTATGTATGGGGGGACCAGTATGGCTATGAGGGCCCCGGTAATAGCGCCCAGGGAGGTTGCTATTTCTAAGAGGAATGCGAGCCGCGTGTTTATTATGTTCTGTTTCAAGTAGCGTGAACTGCCAGCCATGCTTGTGGCGATAACTGTTACGAGGCTGGATGCTGCGGCCTCTCTTACAGGTATGGCGAAGAAAGCTGTGAGCACGGGCACCATTATCACTCCGCCGCCGATCCCCATTAGGGCTCCACAGGTCCCAGCTGCAAGGCCTGTCAGAAGCAGTAGAAACAGGTCTAGTGGACTCATGGTTTCCATTTAACGCTTTATGATTTAAAAACTTTGTCCTGTTCTTCAGTAAAGCTATGAAGATTCCCCGCTATTTTCTCCAGGAACGTTTTCTACCGCCTAGATTTCTGTATTGCGTTCTCCAGGAACTCCCTTGTTCTCCTCATAACCTCCTCCGTGTCTAGAAGGGCTATCTCCCTTAAACTAAGCGTCTCCTCAAGCGATTTCACAAGTTCATGGCCGAGAAAATAGCCAGTCTGGCTTCTTCCCTCTACTTCAAGCCAGGATCCGAAGAAGTCATTCACGTATACGCCTTTATCCACGCGTCTTAGATACTCCAAGGCTAGTAGGCCCATGTTCTCTCTGCACCATTTCAGCCAAGCCGCGTCCGAGGCTATTCTCCATCTCTCCCCGGTGAGATGGTGTTCGCCTCTCATAGCAAACCCTTCGCTGTAAAGCAGAAAGAGGGGGTTGGCCTCTAGCTTTTCGAACTCCTCCGCCGTGGAACCTCTTAGAACCATATGGGCTATGTGAGACAGCTCGTGGGCCAGCAATCCTTCCAGCTCTCTACAGCGGTGCCATCGTTGTTCGGCGATGTTTTCAAGGCCTAGTAAGACAGCGTACTGCTCCATGTATTCAGTAGCCCAACCGGCTCCACAGCCTATACCGACGTATATGGTGAAGACCACGTCAAAGTCTTGGTTCCAGAAATTCGTAAACCTTCTGTATACGTCGGGTATGATAGTTCTAAGTTTTCTCCAGGTTTCCTCGATCAGCGGAAGTAGGCCTGGCAATTTCGGGAAAATTCTTTCTCTAGCTATGCTTCTCCAATCTATGCCTATTTCAGCATAGCTTTTTACCTGTAGTCTAAAGAGCTCTGGGTATTCAGCCATATACTCTTTCTCCCAGGCTGTTATCTGGCTGTCCAGGTCCCAGCTATAGGTCTTTCTCCAGCATTTTTTAAAGGCCGGATACGTGTCAATTATCCTATAGGGCATATCGGGTAGATCTAGTCTTCCAGTATTTCTATATTCTGTAGCTTTATACGATACTGATTATCAGCCTACTTAGGAAATTGCAAAGGTTCTTGGGCACAGCCAAGTTTTTATCTGCGTCAGGCCTTTCGGCAAGACTTGACAGTTGCACTAATACATCTCGCTTTTACGGTTAGCCGTCATAGGCCAGTGGTTTTAGCTGTCTTTAAAAAGTCTGTAGGTGTGAAGCATTTATACCTCTCAGTGTAGTTGCTGCAGACCCTGTTAATACTGGATGCTTAGCTATCTAAATCCTAATTATATCGGTCACTATCGACGGGCATATTCTTTTAACCCCTCTGTACTTCATAATCCTGCGGTGTATCTCTTCTAGTTCGCTCAGGTTTCTGCACACTATTTCGGCTAGGAGATCGTGATCTCCTGACGTCAGGTAGAGCGAGGCTATTTCCTCCATCTCTGTCAAGCCTTTAATGATGTTTATCAGGTTTTCAGGCTCTACGTCTATTCCCGTGAATGAGTACGTCATGTCTATTTTTCTGTAATTGATTACGGCCCGGTATCCCACGATTATTCCCTTAGTCTCCAGCCTTCTTATCCTCTTTCTAACAGCTGCCTCCGTTACCCCTAATTTGTGTGATATTGTTGTTTTAGGCGTCCTGGCGTTTCTCCGAAGCAACTCTAATATGTAGAGGTCCCTTTCATCCATGGGTTCGAATATCGAACTATGAACTTATAAATTTATACCGGTTTA